>CAISOQ010000179.1 GCA_903887095.1 uncultured Flavobacteriia bacterium | reverse complement strand
TTGTCTTTTGACCCTGTAAAAAGTGGTGCTTATCCAAAGAAGATTGAATCCGTTATGGAAAATATATCCATTTCTGGTTATTACCGTTTTTTGGGATGTTATACAGATATGAAGGACCAATATGCTGAGTTTGGTGCTGTGCGTAAAAAAGTCTTTTTAGGAGATGATAGCAACATTCCCCAACTCATGCTTAACATAGGTGGTAGGCCTTCCAAGAACACATCTTTTTCAACAGACTTATTCTTGTGGACACCCTTATCGGGCTCTACCACAGATTATGTAAAAGGTTTGAACTTGGGGGTTAACTTGAATGGTAGTCATACAACGAGTTATGGTACTTTTTCGGTCAAAACGGGAGGTATTCATTGGTACACTTTGAGTCCATTTACATTTGCAGCGAATACAGGATACAACAGATACAGTCTTTTTGAACGAAACCCTTGGGATCCAACTACAGCGTTGCCAATGGACCGATATAGGAATTTTTACAACAACGGAGCTCTTTCACAGGACGTTCGTTGGGGGCAACAAGCATTTCAAGGTTTTATTTTGGAAGGAGTGCGTTTACCAAAAGATTTTTCATTTGCCGGTATGTATGGGAAGTCGCAATTCAATGGAGGTGCATTACCAAAACCAAATTTATTTTCTGGCGGCAAGATCAGAAAAGATTTTAATCAAAGTTTTATTAGCATAAATGCCATTTCGAGTAAAACGTTTAAAGATAGTTTGACCACATTGGCACTGGGATATCACTTGCTTACCACTGAATTTAATTGGCATAAGCCATACTTTAACTTCCTTGGTGAGGTGGGGACAGGCAATTATTATAGTCCCACGAGTAATGGCGAATGGGGCGAAGCACTCGATTTGAAATTACAAACCACGAAAGAATTGACCTATTTTCCAGTTGAATTGCGCTATTACCAAATCAGCCCTAAAGTAATTAACAACAATGGTGTGTTTTGGAATTCAAGTATTCAGGAATACAATGACGCTTTTGCAACCGCAGAAACTCCCGGAAGTCAAACCCTTTTGATTCCTTTTGCTAGTTCCTTGGTAAATATTGGCCAGTTAACAAATAACCGCCGTGGGGCAATAATTAACGTTGATATGGTCCTCACGAAAAAGCATAAGGTGACTTTGGGATACAGTGCGGCCAAGGAAATTGTTGCGTTGTCGGATCGAATTACCTACGGACACCCAGCAAATAATTTAGCGTTGTCTCGTTTTTGGAGATGGGCCTTTCCTGCCAATGTCGGTCCTTACGGGGATCTAAATAAAATCTACAGAGGTGTGTATGAAATGGTTCAAATCACCGATAAAATTTCGGCAAAAGGCTTTAATTCAATTGAGGTAAGTTACAAGAGTGATCAACGCTTGTTCGGAAAAGAGCTGATGATTTTTTATTTGGGCGGGTTTCATAGCGTTCAACGAAATTATTCGAATCTTCCCGTATTTTCAGATAAAGCCTATTTGCAGAGTTATAATCAGCAATTGGAATTTTATTATTTACTCTTCCCGAAGCTTATTGTATCCAATTATCTTGGCTTCGATCGGATTATTGCCAATGATCACACGCAATTGGATGCGATTACTCAATTGCCGAAAAACCAGCAAGGTTTGAGTTATGCGATAGGGTTGGATTTCCAATTGGCAAAGAATACTGGATTGTATATCCGTCAGCGTTGGATGCGCTATGAGGATAAACATTTCGCACAAGACCATTACAAAGGCATGGAAACAACCGTTGAATTAAAAATATTCTTTTGACATGAAGTTAATAGTTGTCATCTTTTTCAGTTTCTTTTTTTTCCTGGGATTTTCTCAAGAAGGAAAAAAAGTACAATTCGTAGGTGGGGCAAGATCACTTATTTCAAGTGCTGATTTCACATCCAACGAAATGGATACTGTAACCGCAAGAAAATCAACTGGCGGATATGCCCTAATTGACTTAGGGATAAAGATCAATCCCAATGCAAATACAGAGGTGCTTGGGATGATTCGAATTAGCAATGCATTTGGTGGATTTTGGGGGAGCGGCGTTGATTTCAATGTACGCCAATTATCTGTGAAAGGTGTTGCCGCCAATGTTGTTCGTTATCAAATTGGAAATATTGATTACAAATTGTCACCCTATACTTTTTATAATTCCAATCCGGATTTATTGGTTCAAAC
>CAISOQ010000178.1 GCA_903887095.1 uncultured Flavobacteriia bacterium | reverse complement strand
GCAGCAAGCCTTCATGAACAAAGAGGTAGAGAAAAAATACCTGACAATCGTGCGTGGGTTTACTCCCGAAAAAGGAACGATTGATTACGCACTAACCACAGAAGACGGAAAAGTGCAGGATGCCATCACGCATTATCAGACACTCCGTCACTTTGAAATCCCCGTTCCATTTGGAAAATTTGATACATCACGCTATTCGTTCCTAGAAGTCAATCCTGAAACGGGACGCATGCACCAAATACGCAAACATTTTGCCCATATTTTTCATCCGATTATCGGCGATCGCCCGCATGGATGCAACAAACAGAATAAGCTATTTCTCGAAAAATGGAACATGAACACGATGCTGCTGCATGCGTCCGAGCTTCAATTTATTCATCCTGTTTCTTACGAAAAAATCACCATTGAAGCTGGTATTCATAGCGATTTTGAAAGGGTGCTGGAATTGTTGGAAAGCTTGTAAGTACTTACTAAGTTGACTCAAATAGTTGGGTGTTGAAGTTTTGATAGCTGGAAAAATCCTTTTGTGTCAGTTAATGTTAACGTTGTAAATTAACATTAAATTATCATGTCTTTTGTTTCGTGTTAGGTTTTTCATCTTAATTTTATCATCGATCTAAACTTATAGTAATTTTCACATTAACAAATTGACTACATGAAAAAAAACACAGTTGTGTTTTTTTCGCTTTTTTCTGCCGCTACAGTTTCTGCTCAAGAGGTAGTTTCCACGCAAGGGGATTCTTATTCTAATTCAAACGCTGGTATCGACTTTACAATCGGAGAAGTGATCATAAACACAGGGACGGATGGGTCCCACGATCTTACACAAGGTTTCCATCAAACCAATTGGAATTTTTTAGGCGTGGAGGATTTTGCTCCAGACTATGAAGCGTCCATTTTTCCTAATCCTACATCGGATGTTTTGAACATCAAGACCAGCAGTTTTGAGAATGTGACTTACACCCTTTATGATGCGCAGGGAAAACTTGTTTTGCAGAATATTCTTGCAGCAGAAGTAACACCCATTCAGGTGAGTCACCTGGCTCCTGGGTCTTATTCACTTCAATTAACATTTGAAGAAGGCAAAAAAAGTGCCTCGAAAAGCAAAACATTTAAACTGATTAAATCTTACTAATTAATAAATAACATGAAAAAAATACTACTAACCTTCGTTGCAATTGCAACACTTTCTTTAAGTTCTTTTGGACAAGCGCCAGAAGGCTTCAAGTATCAGGCAGTTGTGCGTGATGCTGGGAATACCATATTAAATAACCAGGCTGTAGGTCTTCGCATGACGATCCAGCAAGGAGCGATTGGTGGAACAACTGTTTATTCAGAAACGTTCTCCACAACTACCAATGCGTATGGTTTGGTAAATCTTGAAATTGGGAACGGAACTGTTACCAGTGGAACCTTTTCAACGATCGATTGGGCAAACGGTCCTTATTTTATTGAAACAGCTGTTGATGTTACAGGTGGAATAAATTATTCAGTGATGGGCACAAGTCAATTGATGAGTGTTCCTTATGCCTTGTATGCGAAGACGTCAGGAAGTTCAACTCCTGGGCCACAAGGACCACAAGGTATTCAAGGACCAGCAGGAACGAATGGTGTTGATGGAGTAAATGGTATTGACGGGATCAATGGAGTTGATGGTGCAGTAGGCGCAACAGGTCCACAGGGTCCACAAGGCCCAGCAGGAACGAATGGAATTGACGGAATAAATGGAGTTGATGGTCTGGCAGGAGCTGATGGTATCAATGGACTAGACGGAGCGCAAGGTCCAGTCGGTCCACAAGGTCCAGCAGGAATTGACGGAATCAATGGAGTCGATGGTGCAGTAGGAGCAACAGGTCCACAGGGTCCACAAGGCCCAGCAGGTTTACCGGGAGCTACAGGCGCAACAGGTTCGCAAGGACCAACAGGATTAACGGGAGCTACTGGTGCAACAGGTCCACAAGGACCAGCAGGAACGAATGGTGTTGATGGAATAAATGGAATTGACGGGATCAATGGAGTTGATGGTGCAACAGGTCCACAAGGTCCAGCAGGAGCTGATGGTGCAACGGGTCCGCAAGGCCTTCAAGGTTTAGCAGGAAATGATGGAGCAACAGGTCCACAAGGAATACAGGGTCCAGCAGGAAATGATGGTGCAACAGGTCCACAGGGTCCACAAGGAACAGCAGGAAATGACGGAATTCAAGGTCCACAAGGACTTCAAGGTCCAGCAGGAAATGACGGTGCAATTGGTGCTACAGGAGCAACAGGCCCACAAGGCCCAGCAGGGAATGATGGAGCGCAAGGTCTACAAGGAATCCAGGGTCCAGCAGGAAATGATGGTGCAACAGGTCCACAGGGTCCACAAGGTCCAGCAGGAAATGATGGAGCGCAAGGTCCGCAAGGAATTCAAGGTGTAGCAGGAAATGATGGAGCAACAGGCCCACAAGGTCCAGCAGGAGCGAATGGAAATGACGGAGCGCAAGGTCCAGCAGGAAATGATGGTGCAACAGGCCCAATGGGTCCGCAAGGCCCAGCAGGTTTGAATGGTATGGACGGAATGCCTGGTCCTGCAGGAATGAATGGTATGGACGGAATGCCTGGCCCAGCAGGAATGAATGGACTTGACGGCGCAACAGGACCAATGGGACCACAAGGCCCAGCAGGAAATGACGGATTGGATGGCGCAACAGGACCAATGGGGCCTCAAGGTCCAGCAGGAAATGATGGAGCGCAAGGTCTTCAAGGTCCAGCAGGAAATGACGGAGCGCAAGGTCTACAAGGTCTTCAAGGTGCAGCAGGAAATGATGGAGCAACGGGTCCACAAGGCCCAGCAGGAAATGACGGGGCACAAGGTCCAGCGGGTTCTGACGCGTCCATTACAATGGGTGCTATAGCAGGTAGTTCCAATTCAAATGGTGCTACAATATCTTCTGGTGAATTGAGTTTGGCGCCGGCAGATGCATCAAATGGTGGTGTGGTTACTACCGATGCACAAACCTTTGCGGGAAGCAAAACGTTTCTTTCAGATTTGAATGTCAATGGAGCAACATTTGGTAATGGAGGTGGTTCTATGATTTTTAATACAGCAGCAGGAGCAAATGCATTGAGAATTAATACAACAGGAAGTTCCAACACCGCAATTGGTTTTAATACATTGGCAACCAATACAGAAGGAAGTGAAAACACCGCAATTGGTTTATATGCATTGTTAAGTAATACAACAGGAGGTTCCAACACCGCAAATGGTTTATTTGCATTGTTAAGTAATACAGAAGGAAGTAATAACACCGCAAATGGTTCATATGCATTGTTAAGTAATACAACAGGAGGTTCCAATACCGCAATTGGTTTAAGTGCATTGACAACCAATACAGAAGGAAGTGCTAATACGGCTTTAGGTTTCGGAGCCAACGTATCAGCTAGCAATCTAAGCAATGCCACCGCGATTGGAGCAAATGCAGTTGTAGATGCCAGTAACAAAATTCAGTTGGGTAGTAACAGTGTTACTGATGTTAACACTTCAGGTACATATACAGGAGCAGGATTTAGAATTCCAACCGGTACTTCTTCTCAATATTTGATGGCGGATGGTAGTGTGAGTAGCGGAGCTTCGGGATCTCAAAACATTGAACAAGTCTTAGTAGCAGGAAACGACGCCAATGGAAATGATCTTTTAAATACAGGGCAAATTGGTGTTGGAACAGCTACACCAAATGCGCAAGCTTCGATGGAAATTGCAACAGCACTTCCGGTAATCTTCCCTCGCATGAACCAGGCTGATGTGAATGCCCTAACCCCTGTTGAGGGAATGGTGCAGTTCAATACGGATGCGCACAAATTACAGGTTTATGCAATGTTAACTGATAATGCTGAAGTATTTAACGAAATTTATTCAGGTTCAGAATTTAGTGATGAGTTTTGTATTTCTCAAAGTATTTCATCTCCAATAGACGGACAAATTATTGCGATAGAGTTACTATTAAAAGATGGCATTAATGGTGCTGGACCGCATGATATTGATTTTTGGGGTGTGGGTTCGGGTCCAGAAACATTTACAATTCCTTCTTATTCAAGTTTCACTTGGTTTACTTTTAATTTAACGAATCCTTTGCCAGTTAGTGCGGGAGGCACGAGTAATCTAGAATTTTGTTTGGCACATTATTTTACTTTTGCTACCAATAATAATTACCCTAATGGTATGTGTTATCAAGCTGGTAGCTCAAGTCCAAGCCCACAAGATGATTTAGTGTTCAGAGTACATATACAGCCAAATCCAGGTTCTTACGGATGGCAAAACATGCATTAAAATATTTTCAGATAAAGATAAGCCCTCTTCGGAGGGCTTTTTTTTGCTTTGTATTTTTAGTCAAATGCTGAGTTTATATTCATAGAAGTACTTACAGTATTCCCGCACAAAACAAGCCGCCTATTATTAAAAGCAATGCCCCAACTAGGCGTTGAATACCTTTGATAGTTGTTTTGGTGAGAAGCTGCTTCCCAAAGTATGTTCCGAGAAAAGCAAAGGCAATACCGATTAGCAGCGGCGTTTTTATGCCATTGAAATCAACAAGTTTAAAAATTGTTGTCGCATAGACTGTTATTCGCGTGATGTCGATGACCAAGGCAATGGCATTCGAAGTACCGATGAATTCCTCTTTGGAAAGTCCGGTTTTGGTAAGAAAAACAGACCGAAAAGCACCCTGATGACCGGAAATTCCGCCAAAGAAACCACTGAGTACACCACCCAGCGGCATGTATTTTTGCTCCATTTTCCAGTTGGATAATTTGGGTATTAATTCAAAAAGTGCAAAAAAGAGCATGAGTGCGCCAATAACCAATTTCAGTGAAGTAATACTTAGTTCTTTATTAAACAAGACATAACTGTAAATAACTGCTTGTTTCCCCATGAAATTCAGGAGCAGTGCCCCCAAAAGTGCTGCCCCCATTGCGGGTAAACCAAAGCGAAACAGTGTTGGCCAATGAACGTGTTTGTGCACCATCCCAAATTTGAATACATTGTTCGAAAAATGCACGATGGCCGTGGCGGCAATAGCGATGTCTATCGGGAAATACAGGCTGAAGACAGGCAGTAAAATGGTCCCAAGTCCAAATCCTGAAAAGAAGGTGAGCGATGCGCCAAAAAGGACGCTAAGTGCAATTATGAGATAGTTGATGATTTCCATTCTTTAAAAAAAAGTAAAAAATAGCTCAATGATTGTGAAGTTAGCGTTAATTTCATTGTCAAATTTAATCCAATGATCGACTTTAGGAGTGATACTGTGACGAAGCCAACGCCAGCAATGTTGGATGCGATGTTCAATGCGGAGGTAGGGGATGATGTGTTTTCTGAAGATCCTACAATCAATGAACTGCAGCGTTTTACGGCAGATTTATTTGGAAAAGAGGACGCGTTGTTTTGTGCATCTGGAACTCAGACAAATCAAATTGCGATCAATGTGCACGTGCAACCGGGTGGTGAAATAATTTGTCACGAAGAGAGTCATATCTACAAATACGAAGGAGGAGGCATCGCCAAAAATTCGGGAGCCTCTGTGAGATTGCTGCAAGGAGACCGCGGACGGTTGAAACTGGATGCAATTAAAAAGTGGATCAACAATCCAGATGATGTTCATTTTCCATTGACGCAATTGGTTTCCTTGGAGGATACAGCCAACAGGGGAGGTGGCGCCATCTACGACTTCGAGGAGATAAAAAAAATCAAGCGTTTTTGCATCGAAAATAACTTGCCTCTTCACCTTGACGGTGCTCGATTGATGAATGCCTTGGTGGAAACGAACATCGATCCGAAAATTTACGCAGCTGAATTTGATTCAATATCACTTTGTTTGTCAAAAGGATTGGGTGCACCAGTTGGATCCGTTTTGGTTGGTTCGAAAGAATTTATAAAAAAGTCGCGCCGTGTGCGAAAAGTGTTTGGTGGAGGAATGCGCCAAGCAGGAATCATAGCTGCAGGCGGACTTTATGCGCTAAAGAACAACGTAAATCGATTGAGAGAAGACCATGCACATGCGCGTCAGTTGGAGCAAGAATTAAACAGTTTAGATTGGGTGGATTCGGTCATGCCTGTTCAAACAAACATTGTGGTCGTCATTTTAAAGGATGCATCAAAAAGAGATGTCATAATTTCTCTGCTGGCAGAGCACGGAATACGCATCATGGCTTTTGGTGAAGGAATGCTGCGCATGGTAACGCACTTGGATATTTCCTCTGAACAAATCGATGAAACGTGCTCCACTTTGCGCAAAATAAATCCATAAATGCAATTCGTTCGAATATTTCTTGTGATTTCCTTGCTTTCTTCTTGTTCGTCAGATAAGAAGGAGGAGGTATTGAACATGAATGATTTGACACCGCAGGCACGTCAAACCAAACCGACTGAAAAAGAATCGGGTGAAGCTAAAATCGATTACGGATTCAGCATTCCAATGGCGGATTCTTCAGGCATAACAGTCATGGAAATAGATTTCATGAAAGAACCTATGTTTCCCGATCGATTCATGCCAGATTCTATTTTAAAGTTAAAACTAGACCTAAAAGAATCCCAACTATTTTATGGCCAATGGATTTTTTCAGATTCTATAAAAACGCGCAATGCTTTATTCAATTGGTTGGATTGCTTTGGTGCCAATTGCAATGCCATTAAATATTTGTCTGAATCTCGTTTTCAAAACGATGCCATGCTCCTGTTTGTAAATGACACCTCAATCGTTTACCTGTCATCAAAGTCGAACCTGGACGAAAAACAATGGCAGCACTATTTGGAATTGAAGTACGGCATTGATCTGTGGAAAACGGTGGTTGTACAGCGCTACAAACAGAAGGCAAAATGGTATTCTTATGAAAAAATGAAGCAAGCAAAAAAGGCGAGCTTTCTTCCACTTAAAAAACAGTAACTATGAAAATCATCAATAGAGGATTTATTACCGTGCGCGCTAAGTCGGCATTTTGGGATTGGGCAAATAACTTTGAAGATTCTTTTGGTTTTACTGAAGCAGATGATATTGAACCCAATGCTTATCTCATCACAGAAGATTTTTTTGAAATCGAACCATTGATTGAGCAAAATTTCAAGAAGATTTTCATCAATGAATTGTCTATGGTGAATGAAAATGAGGAGGACTGGCCGCAAGACCGCACGCAAGAACTTTTTCTTGAATGGTTTCACCTGGAGTTAGGATCAAGTGTCTTCGATCTTGAAAAATCAGATTTAAAAGCAGATAAATTGTAATTCATTGAATAGTTTAGGCGAATCATTTTTTTTCTTGCAACTTTCTTGAAGTTGAGTTGTTTGAATAGAAAACAAGTTTAATGAAAACGTTTCTATACATCAGCAT
>CAISOQ010000177.1 GCA_903887095.1 uncultured Flavobacteriia bacterium | reverse complement strand
TTGAGCTAAACCAACAAAATCGCTATTCTCTCCTAATAAGTAGGGAATGGCTTTTTCTTGGATCGGAGTAGGTGCTTCAAACCCCAGTTCTTGTAACGACTTCAGCACCTCACTCTTTAGCCCGAGTTCCTCAAATGTCATCTATATATTATAAAATTGAGTGCAAAGATACGACCTTTTTTCGTATGAATCCCTTGCAAGACGTGTGAAGAAAATATTATCTTCCTGTTAGGAGTCTAATTTCGTAGAATTTATGGTGTCTTTTGTGAGCGCGGCATCTTGCGCTGTTGCTTGCTGCTGGTCGATTGGTAGTTGATCAACATCCTCGTTAGATATTAGCGACGGTGAAGAGGGAATTGCTGTATTTTTTATTGGTTCAAACTTCACAGACGACTCTAAATCATCTGCAACTTGATCCAATGGTTGAGAAATTTCACGTGCAGAATCTTCAATGAGGTGTTTAAAATTCATGTCTTTTTTGATATCCATACCAGATTTGCGTATTTCTTCCTGCAAATCATTGGAGGCATCTTTAATTTGACGAATGGTTCTTCCAAAAGTTTGAGCAATTCCGGGAATGCTTTTCGATCCGAAAAACATCAAAATAAAGGCAAGTATTACGAGTACCTCAGAACCGGAAACATCATTAAAGAAAAGGACCATTGCTCTAATTTCTAGTGCAAAGTTAATGAATTAATGTGCTTGTTATTTTTTAGGAAAAACTTATTTAATGGTTTGCATCTTTTCGATCATCTTGAGCAACATTTTGCGCGGAACGAATGGAATAATCCAATTAACTGAGAACGTAAGTAAATTCTGATCAAAAACAATCATTCTTGCTTTTTCCATTCCCCTGTATCCTTTTTTAGCTGTATGTGCAGGTGACAATGCCATTTTAAATAAATCAACACCTTCCAAACCTGCTGTTTTTTCAAAACCCGTCTTTACTGGCCCCGGACAAAGTGCAGTGACTGAAATACCAAATGGCTTGAGTTCATGGTGAATCGCTTGAGAGAAAGAAACGACGTAAGCTTTTGTCGCAAAGTAAACAGCTTGCAAAGGTCCAGGCATGAAAGCTGCAGAACTTGCCGTATTTAAAATACGTCCTTTACCTCTTTGAATCATTTGAGGAATTATAAAATGAGTTAACTCCGTCAGCGCCATAGCATTCAATCGAATCATTTCCATATCCTGTTCGATGTTTCGTTCATGAAATAGACCATGACCTCCAAAACCAGCATTGTTCATTAACACATCAATTTGGATATTTGCTTCAGATAGTCTTTCAGCTAGCACTTTTGCAGCTCCTGGTTGAGAAAGATCAGATTTAAATACCTTGACTTGAATGGAATATTTTGCTTCTAATTCCGATTTTAATTTATTCATTTCATCCTCACGGCGGGCAACAAGGACTAAATCACCTCCTTTTGAAGCATGAATTTTAGCAAGTTCTAATCCTATTCCACTGGAAGCACCAGTAATCAAAGCAACATTTTTCATTTTCTAATTATTTTTTAACTGCATCCCAAGCCACTTCAAAAAGTCCATTTCTGAAAGCAAAATCTTCTTGTAATTCACTATTCAACTGAAGGTATTGAACAGTTGTCTCAACCATCTTCATCATAATTTGAAACAACAAAAACGGCTGAATGTTTTTAAAGACTCCTTGTTCAAGTCCTTTTTCCATCAATTCGATGGTCAGTTGTGTGTGTCTGTGAGACACCTCCGTTTCTACGCTGTAGTATGGTGACGATTCAAATTGCAACATAAAATTAAAGTCCTCTGGATTTTCAACATACCATTCCACTGCTGCCAGCCAAAGCGTATAAATACTTTCTTTCAGCGTAGCGCCTTTGTATACTTGACTCAATGAGTAATCAAAAATCCTGTCTTTTACATCAAAATACATTGCTTTAATGAGGTGGTCTTTTGTCGGAAAATAGTGAAAAAGAATTCCGTTACTTACCCCTGCATCCTTCGCAATTTTTGCTGTTGGGGTTCCGTAAAAGCCATTTTGCGCAAAAAGTTTACGCGCTGTTGCCATCAATTGATTTTTCTTGCTCATCACCATGATTTTGAGCAAATATACTAATTACAGACTGATTAGTCGATCTTAAATTTAATATCCTGCTTTTTCTTTCGGATATCTATTCAATGTGCCTGTAGCTTTTGCAACAAGTTCCTTATTTTGATTGTGAATGATTGCCTCTGCAAATAAAATTCGTTTTCCCTTTTGCAAAATAGTGGAATGAGCAATTAATGCATCTCCTCTCATTACTGGCAGAAAGAAGGAAACTTTCATTTCTACAGTCGAAACAACTTGATTTTCCTCACAGACAGCGCTCAGAGCCCCAACACCCAATGTCGCATCTAGTAATCCTGATATAACACCGCCATGCGCCGCAAAAGGCGTTGCGAGATGTTCAGTGCCAATTTTCAAATGGTATTCAACTTTCCCTGGTGCTAGAATCGAAAATTGCATTCCCAACAAGTCACCAAATCGGTTGTTTTGAATGTACGTTTGAATTAAAGGATGTTGGTTGAGATCCATTAGTTTTGAGATCGAAGATGAACATCCATTTGCGGAAATGGATAATGAAGCCCGTCAGTTTTAAATTCTTTGTAAATACGTTCGTTCATTTCATAAAACACCTCATTGTAATCATCTGTGGAAACCCATGCCTGCACCTCAACATCCACGGAAGAATGAGCTAAGTGAAGAATTCCTACAAAAGGTGCTGGATCTTTCAAAATACGCTGGTCTTCTTGAATAAAAGCTTCCACTTTAGATTTCACCATATCAAAGCTATCACCGTACGCCACACTGAACTTCCAATCCACGCGACGCTTGTCTGCCTTTGTGAAATTTGTTATGTTCCCATTAGCCACCGGACCGTTAGGAAGTATAATCACCTTATTGTCTGTGGTATGCAAATATGTGTTGAATATTTGAATTTCTTTCACCACACCTTTTTCACCTTGTGTAAGAACTAAATCCCCTACTTTAAATGGCTTTTGCACCAAAATCATCACGCCACCAGCAAAGTTGGATAATGTACCTGAAAAAGCCATACCTATTGCCAAACCAGCTGCTCCTAAAATGGCGACAAAGGAAGTCATTTCCACACCAATTTGGGTAATGGATGTAATGACAACTAAGATTCGTAAAACCATCGACATAAAGCTGGAAATGAATGTCACCAACCCTTCATCTGTATGGCTTTTTCGAAGCACTCTTTTCAAACCTTTCGAAACGACTTTAGCCAACCAAAATCCAATAATCAATATCAAGATGGCAATGAGCAGATTCGTACCCATTTTCACCAGAAATTGATTGATATCCGAATATTTAATTCCAAATAAATCCTCAAGTAATTTCATCCGTAGAATCTTTTTTTGCAAAACTAATTCTTCTTAGTGAAAGGAATTCGACAATTTAACGGAAGAAACCATTTATTTTTGCACTATGTTCTTCCTACTTTCAAAAGCATTGCTGTTTCTATTGTCGCCATTCAATTGGTTTATCGCTGCCGTGGGGCTTCATTTTTTCTGGCCGCGCGAACCTTGGAAAAAACGATTCAAATGGGTTGCAATCATTCTCTTTTTGTTTTTTACAAACTCAAGTATTCTTGGGGAATTATTCAGAATGTGGGAGATTCCAGGAAAAAAAATCAAAGACGTCAAACACTACGATGTTGGCATAGTGCTTACAGGTATGGCTGAATACAACACAGATCTAGATGTATTGAGCATTCGAAGAGGTGGAGATCGCATTTGGCAAGCATTGACACTTTACCACAAGGGAAAAATAAAAAAAATCATGATCTCTGGCGACAATGGCTATGTCACAGACCG
>CAISOQ010000176.1 GCA_903887095.1 uncultured Flavobacteriia bacterium | reverse complement strand
CAACAACACGAAGAAGAAGAATGAAACCGAGATGAAGATCAATGAGAAAGAAAAAGAATTCTCAGATCTTGGTTATACGCCGATTGTAACCGGTGACAAAGCTTCTCGAAAAATGAAAAAACAGATGAAGAATGACCGAAAAAAAGGCATTCATCCTGATTCCAAACCCAAAGGAACTTACCAGCCGAACACCGATGCCAATAAAAAAGTAAAAGGTAAGACACAAAATAGCATTGTGGAGTTATACGGACTGTTCAATGCCTACAAAAAGAAAATTGCGGAATTGGAGCAACAGAAATTAGAAGCAGTTGACCTGCGTGCGCGTTACCAGCAAAAATTGGACCTGTACAAGCAAGTGATGGGGTATAATTGGGCACGGTTCACCGAAGAAGATGGTCTATACACTTTTCAAGATTCATCGACTTTTGATATTCGCACACAGGAGTTTCGTTTTCCTGCAAGTGCTGCGCAGCAAGATTTTGAAGTACGCTTGCTTGCCATTCCTGAGTCAGGGATATCAGAACAAGCGGATGAAGTGATGCTGCACATCAACCTAACTGATGCAGCTGTAAATTACGATGCCCGGCTTCAAATTGAATTACAAGATGTTTTCCTTTCTGACAAATGGAACCTAGACAGAAAATTATTCAACCGAGAAGACAGTGTGGCCTTGAGACAGTTCTTTGAAGCACTGCAAGACAAAAAAGTTGATTTTGAAATCATTGCCCGCGGACAAGGAGTTGGTCGATGGAATGGCTCGCGAACCATCAAAGACAATAAGCCTGTAGAACTTTCAAGTTACCCAACAAATTCGCAGGATTCAACGTTTGAGCGATTGAGACGATCAGAATTATATGTAGACCTACACAGAGGTATTCATGTGGACATAAATTCATACACGGATCCTGTCAAATCAGCTCTAAAGATTACAAATCCGGAAATTCTTGAAGCAATGAGCAAATACAAACTTTCCGGAAATGATTTACTAAGCGCCTTGAGAACAGCGACCATTCTAACCAAATTCAAAGAGGAAATAAATTACCTTGCTGGCACTTATTTGGATCGCGAAAAAGCAAAAATTGTCATTGATCGCTTTAACAAAGAATTTGCAAGAACACGCATTTCTGTGGGTTCAACTTCTTTTAAGATGAATGAGTTAAAGCTTTAATGTTTTTCACTCTCAAAAAAGTTATCTGGAAAATTAACCAAGTATAACTTTTCTGACGCCCTTGTCATCGCTGTATAGAGCCAACGATGGTATTCCTGATCAATGGCTTCTTCATCGACAAATCCGGGATCAATGAAGACATTTTCCCATTGTCCACCTTGTGATTTGTGGCAAGTGACCGCATAAGCATACTTTATTTGCAAGGCATTGAAATAGGGGTCTTTCAGAATCAACTCGTAGCGCTTTTTCTTGTTCTTTTCGTGCAGGTAATCTTGTTCAACAGCAAAAAACAGTTCTTTTAGACGCGAACGAGACAAAGATGGGGCTTCTACTTGCAACGACTCCAAAAATGCCAGGACTTCCATCTCAGCTACTTCCTCGTAATCAACAAATTTTACCACTAGTCGCACGAACTGAAATCCATATTGCTCCTCTACCCTTTTTACACGCAGAACTTTCATCAATTCACCATTGGCAATAAAACCCATTTGTGATTTGTCGTCGGTCCAGTAATAATTGTTCTTCACAACCATCAGACAATCACCTGAACAAACTTCCTCTTCGTAATAAAGGATTCTGGAACGCACAGAATTGTTATAGGCATTTGCTCTTTTATTGGAGCGCGTAACAATGATGGTTTCATCGGCACCCGATCGACTGTAGCACGATTCCAATTCTCCTTGCAATTCATCTCCTGTCAGTCGAACAAAATCAAAAAATCCTTTCGTGGTAAATTTCGGTAATTCAGCTGCAACAAGATTTCTGACTTGCGTTGCATTGAAAAGAATTCCCGAAGCTTCAGCCTGACGCAAGACTTGCAACAATCGAAACTCGCGTATTTGAAGCAGCGGATAATGCTCTTTTAAATACGTTGCGTTAAGTGCTGGTGAATGATCACAACCAACAGGAGGCAACTGTCCCTCATCACCCAAAAGGATCAGGCGACAATTCTTTCCGGAATACACATATTCAAATAAGTCTTCCAAAAGATTACGCGATGAAATACTGCCATCGTTCTGCATCGAATAATCACCAATCATGGAAGCTTCATCTACAATGAATACAGTGTTTACATGGAGATTGGGTGCCAAGGTCATTCCTGAACCCTCATCCACTTTTGAATTACGGCGGTAAATAATCTTGTGAATGGTGAATGCCTCTCTTGCAGAACGCAAACTAAAGACCTTCGCTGCTCTTCCCGTTGGGGCCAATAATCGTGTTTTGAGTTTAAAACTTGTGAGTGCCTTTACAAAAGCCCCCATTACAGAAGTTTTACCTGTTCCAGCATATCCTTTTAGCACAAAAAGTTGTTTCCCCTCAGCAACAAGATAAAATTCTGACAATGCAGCAATTAATTGTTGCTGATCAACAGTTGGAGGAAGTCCTAGGGAAGCAATAATGCGCTGTTGAAGCGTAAAAACAGGGTTTTGATCCATTGAAATAAAGATACATCTTTTAAAAGTATTGCATGAAACAGTTCAATGCTTTTCCATCATTGCTGTTGCTTTTTCCTTAATTTTGTGTAAAAGCAAAAACATTGAGTCATCTTTCCATAGAAATAGGAGAACACGCTATTCGATATACCGAATCCATAGGCGAGGAAATTAAGAGTCACACCTTTACATTTGGTGATAAACAAGACCATCGCTACAAGGAACAGCTGGAAGTTCAGCTGGAAGAAATCGGTTTGAAAAATAAATCATTCGAAGAACAAACACTTGCTTGGACAGGATTCCGATCTACACTCATTCCTAATAGTATTTTTTCAGAATCAAAACCAGAAACGCTTTATCGCTTGTGCTTTGGCAACGATACCCCTTCCGCTCACATCGATTACAATCGTATTCCAGAGCAAGGCTTGGTGAATGTCTACGAAATACCGCAATGGGTGAAAGCATTTTTTGTGCTAAAATACCCACGCATCGTCATGCAGCACGAAGGTTCGCATTTACTTCGTGGCATTTTCTCAGGTTCTGTTTTCCGTCTGCGATCCATTCTTGCTATTCACAACAATCATTTTTTGCTTTGTATTGTGAAAGAAAATAAATTGCTGTATTATTCCGCTTTTGATTACATCGAATTAGATGATATCGTTTACCATTTCATGTTTACCTTACAGCAAAAAGATTTGTTGCAGGAAAAAGGTTCCATAGATATTTGTCCAGGAATTGGTTTTACTGAAGAACTGGCAAATGAACTGAATTTGAAATTGAATGCGCTGAAGGATTTAAAAGATCAACCAGCTTCTGTGCAAGCTTCACTGTTGCAAAAGGCTCAGCGTTTATGCGTATAATCAGCGGAATTTTAAAAGCACGTCGGTTTTCTGTTCCCAAGAATTTTCCTTCGCGACCAACGACCGACTTTGCGAAAGAGGGCTTGTTCAATGTTCTTGAGCATCAAATTGACCTTTTTGACTTAGAAATATTGGACCTCTGCGCTGGTACAGGTAATATTTCATTTGAATTTTTATCGCGAGAGGCAGGAAATGTCACTGCAGTTGATTCGAATGTCAATTGCATTCGTTTTATTCGAAAAAATGCAGCTCAACTTGGGATTGAAGAAAATCTAGACACAATAAAAACAGACATCCTCGCCTATTTAAGTAAAATTGACAGAAAATTCGACCTCATCTTTGCAGATCCTCCCTACGACGTAAAATTCCATGCAGAGATTGCAAAAATCGTATTTGAACGTTCACTTTTAACCGAAAATGGTTTGCTCATTATTGAACACGGAAAATTCACGGATCTTTCTCAGATAACTCATTTCGAATATTTACGTAATTATGGAAACGTGAATTTCAGTTTTTTCAGAATTCAGGAAGATTAAATGATAATTATGCAAAAAATTGGTTTGTTTCCAGGATCGTTTGATCCATTTACTAAAGGCCACGAAGCGGTTGTGAAAAAAGCACTTGGTTTGTTTGACGAATTAATAATTGCCATTGGATTAAATAGTAGCAAATCGTCTCATTTTGACCTGGAGAAACGCAAAGCACATATCGAATCGCTTTTCAATGGGGAAAAACTTCGCATAGTCACTTACCAAAAGCTAACTGTTGATTTGTGCCGTGAAATTGGCGCTACGCATATAGTTCGTGGTCTGCGGGACTCAAAAGATTTCGGTTATGAACGTTCAATCGCGCACATGAATGAAACACTGTCGGGTATTCATACCGTTTTCTTTTTGACGGATCAACAATATGCGGCTATCAACGCGACGATTGTGAGAGAAATCCACAAAAACAATGGCGATATTTCGGCATTTGTAACCAATGCGCACCTGCTCGTTTAAAGAGTGGTATAAAATCTGCTAGTACACCACCATGATCCGAAACCTCATTCATTTATTTTTCACTTTCCTTGCGTTCAGCACTGTCTTTTCTCAAGAAGGAAAAATTGTTCAGATTAAGGGTTTTGCTCCCAGCTATGTTGGGCAGACCATTTCTGTGATGGAAATTGAAGATTACTTCAGCATGAATGAAGTTCGACTTGCCTCGGCAAACGTTACTGAAGACAGTACATTCACGATTTCATTTTTCTTAAAAGAAACACAAAAGCTGATACTTCGAGCCAATAAAAACACTTGTTTCCTCTATGCTCAACCTGGAACAGTTTACGATGTATATATACCAGAAAAAGACAAATACGCTCTTAGTTCTTCGT
>CAISOQ010000175.1 GCA_903887095.1 uncultured Flavobacteriia bacterium | reverse complement strand
CATGTTGATTTTCCAGATGTTGCAGTTGTTGTGACGGATCAATCGAACCTTAAAAGAAATTTCTTTTTGTTTACTCAGATATATGATTTAAAGATTCCAACTGTTTTGGTTTTAAATATGTCAGATATTGCTTCGCGTAAAGGCATAAAAATAGATCTTGATGCTATAAACCAAGCATTCCCTTCAGCACAGATTGTTGTTACAACAGCCAAAATTGGACTTGGGAAAGAGCGACTGCTGAATGCGATTGCGGAAGCAAAAGACAGGAAATGCGAAAACAGCTTTCTAGAAAATGCTTTCATTTGTTCCCTTGACGATTTAGCATGCCAGGAAAAAGAAGCGGATAAGAGATACGAAGCAATAAAATTGCTGATTACAAAAGTACAATCAATTGATAACAGTCAGGAAAAACCAAAAGTACAAGCGCTGGATAAAATTTTAGTGCATCCTGTTTTGGGATACTTGATTTTCGCCCTTGTTTTGTTGGTAATATTTCAATTCATCTTTGCATTCGCTTCCTATCCAATGGATTTCATCGAAAGCACATTTGCGCATCTGAGCAGCTTTTTGTCGGCAACACTTCCTAATGGTGTGTTCGCTGATTTGTTAACGCAAGGAATTGTGCCTGGTATTGGTGGTGTAGTTGTGTTTATTCCCCAAATTGCGCTGTTATTTTTCTTTATTGCGTTGTTGGAGGAAAGTGGCTACCTCGCCCGTGTAGTTTTTATCATGGATCGACTCATGCGTCCTTTGGGTCTCAATGGGAAAAGTGTTGTTCCCCTTTTATCAAGTGCCGCCTGCGCAATTCCTGGTATTATGGCAACCCGCACAATTGCTGATTGGAAAGAACGTATGATCACGATTCTTGTGGCTCCAATAATTAGTTGCAGTGCAAGAATTCCTGTTTTTACATTGCTCATTTCATTGGTCATTCCGAAGCAAACAATAGTTGGATTTTTAAACCTTCAAGGCCTTGTATTGTTTGCGTTGTATGCATTAGGTGTTTTGTCTGCACTTCTTGTTGCCGTTGTGCTGAAAATTGTTCTCAAATCAAAAGACAAAGGATACCTATTATTGGAATTACCAACGTACAAAGCACCACTTTGGAAAAATGTTGGACTAACTGTTTTGTCAAAAATCAGGGTTTTTGTTCTTGATGCCGGAAAAGTAATTCTCGCTATTTCTATTATTCTATGGTTATTGGCAACCTTTGGACCTTCAACTAGAATGGCGGCAGCTGAGAAACAGATCAACCAACAATCAGCGCAAAATCATTGGTCAGCGCAAGTACATGATCAAAAATTGGCAGCCATTAAACTTGAGAATTCATTCATAGGTATTATGGGGAAAGGAATTGAACCTTTTATTGCTCCCTTAGGATATGATTGGAAAATTGGAATTTCGTTGATTACATCTTTTGCAGCAAGGGAAGTTTTTGTCGGCTCACTGGCAACGATTTATGCGGTTAATGCTGAAGAGGGAGGGAATATACGCCTGATCGATCGTATGCGATCCGAAAAACGAATGGACGGAAAACCTGTTTATTCACTAGCATCTGGTGTGTCACTTATGGTCTTTTATGTGTATGCAATGCAGTGCATGGCCACGCTTGCAGTTGTGAAAAGAGAAACAAAAAGTTGGAAATGGCCACTGATCCAAATTGGATTTATGGGTGCTATGGCTTATTTTGGTGCTTTAATTACGTTTAATTTATTGAGTTGATGCAAGAATCACTTGTCCTTATAGCCGTATTGGGTGCTGTCTTTTATTTAGGCCGAAAGACGTATCTTCGTTTTTTCAAAATTGAAACGAAGTGTGATGGTTGTTCTATCAATAAAACGTCACAGCAAAATTAATGTCCACCAGAGGCTTCCTGATCAAATGAGATACCTTTTTGCTTAAGCAATCGACCAACATAGATAGCAAAGAAAGCTAAGTAAGCAAAACAGACGACACCGACCCAGTAAGATTGCTGGATTCCGAGTACTTTATCATTTGACAAAGCACCTTGAGTAAGGGAAATTACTCCACCTCCCATAATCATCATGATCAACAAACTAGAGGCTGTATTCGTCTTGTCTCCCATCCCGGCAATTCCTAATGTGAAAATACAAGGCCACAAAGTACTGCAGAATAATCCAACTGAAATAAATGCAAAGACACTTGTCATTCCACTTGAAAAAATTCCAATCATTAATGCAATACTGCCGAGCACTGAATAAAGTACCAATTGCCTTGCTGGCTGACCTTCACTTACCGCATCAGCGACAGCGAGCACAACTACAATCAACAGATACGGATACAATTCTTGAATAGAATGTCCACCAATTACATTGGCAAATGCAAATACACCAAATGCAGCGAATGGTAGCAACAGACTTAACTTTAATTTCGTTGACTCATTTAAGTCAAAAGCTCCAGCAGCGGATGTCCATCTGCCGATCATCAAACTTGCCCAAAATAAGGAGACATAAGGTGCAACAGCACTTTCTGAAGTGCCAAGCTTTTGTTTCATAAATTCAGGAAGATTACTGGCCGTTGAAACTTCCACTCCAACATACAAGAAGATAGCAATCATTCCCAACAAAACTTGTGGATGTTTGATTGTTTCCATTATCTGCCCGCCTTTATTTTCTGTTACTTCTCCAATTCTATCTGGAACAGATGAAAGTTTGAAAAAGACCGCTGCAATAATGAAAGTAGCACCGAGCACCAAATAAGGAATTTGAACCGCCTCTAAATTGAGTGCCTGATCTGGATTTGAAATACCACCAAAAATCGCAAACGATACGATTACAGGACCAATGGTTGTTCCAACATTGTTGATGCCACCAGCCAAACTTAAGCGCATATTGCCTTTGGAAGGGTCGCCCATTTGAATTGCCAGCGGATTGGCCGCAATTTGTTGTAAAGAGAAGCCAAGTCCAACGATGAATAAACCACTAATTAGAAGCGGAAATGAAGCATTATTAGAGGCAGGAATGAACAAAAGTGTCCCGCAGGCAGAAATGACAAGTCCTAATGCAAGTCCATTGCGGTATCCGATTAGGTTCAGAATATCTCTTTTTAGCAATGCCGAGATTGAAAAATAGAGAATTGAACCGACAGTGTACGCCACATAAAAAGCAAATGAAATCATTTGAGATTGCAACTGGCTGAGGTCAAGTGCTTTTTTGAAAACTGGAATTAAGATGTCATTGCTTGCGGCTACGAAGCCCCAAAAAAAGAAAATAACGATAAGCGTCACGAATGCGCTTCCTTTAGTTTTAACGGACATAGGTTTTTTTCGGAAAGATAGAAAAATTGAAATGTCTACGAAGCAGATTGTTTCAATTTATTTGCACCATCAACTATGGACAACATTTTCTTAACCATTTTAACGATACCATCAGTGTCATATCCGCATTGCGCCCAAAGTTCTTCTTGCGTTCCGTGATGTACATATTCATCTGCTATTCCTAAACGCACGACTTCAGCTGAATATCCTTGGTCAACCATGAATTCAATAACTGCCGAACCAAAACCACCCATAAGGCATCCGTCTTCAACAGTAATGACTTTTTTGAATTTGGAGAAAACCTCGTGAAGCATTACTTCATCTATCGGTTTAACAAAACGCATATCGTAATGAGCAACGGAAGCTCCTGTTTCTTTCAATTTATCAATCGCTTTTTGCGCAAAATTTCCCGGGTGACCAATTGTTAATATAGCAATATCTTCACCAGTTGTCAGTTTTCTTCCAGTACCAACTTTAATAGGTTTCATAACTGTTTTCCATTCTGTCATGACCCCATTTCCGCGAGGATAACGAATGGAGAAAGGACCCATATTTTCCTGCTGTGCAGTATACATAAGGTCTCTCAGTTCCGCCTCGTTCATAGGTGCAGAAACAACCATGTTTGGGATATGCCGCATATAGGCCAAGTCATAAGCTCCATGATGCGTTGCACCATCAGCACCCACAAGTCCCCCACGATCTAAACAAAATACAACATTCAAATTTTGAATGGCTACATCATGCAATACTTGATCGTAAGCACGTTGCATGAAAGAAGAATAGATATTGCAAAATGGAACGAGACCTTGTGTAGCCATACCGGCTGAAAAAGTAACTGCGTGCTGTTCAGCAATGCCCACATCAAAAGCACGTTTTGGCATTGCTTCCATCATAATATTGAGTGAACATCCCGATGGCATCGCAGGAGTTACCCCGACAATTTTCTCATTTTTTTCCGCCAACTCAACAATTGTGTGGCCAAATACATCCTGGTATTTAGGAGGTTGAGGTGATTTAGGAACTATTTTAACGATTTCACCAGTCTCTTTATTGAAGACTCCCGGAGCATGCCATTTTGTTGGATTACCTTCCTCAGAATATTTGTATCCAGCTCCCTTGCGCGTCACACAGTGCAAAATTTTCGGCCCTGGAATGTCTTTAAGGTCTTCCAAAACTTTTGCCAACCCTATCACATCGTGACCATCTACAGGTCCGAAATAGCGGAAGTTAAGAGATTCAAATAAATTACTTTGTTTCAGCAAAGATGATTTCAGTGCTGTTGAAATTTTAGAGGCAACTGATTGTGCGTCAGGACCAAATTTCGATATTTTACCTAATAATTTCCACACTTCATCTTTCACTTTGTTGTAAGTGTGCGAAGTTGTGATATCTGTTAAGTATTCTTTCAGCGCTCCAACATTTGGATCAATTGACATACAATTGTCATTCAGTACAACCAACAGATTGGCATCTTTTTCGAAGCCAGCATGGTTTAATCCTTCAAATGCGAGTCCTGCAGTCATAGCACCATCGCCTATTACTGCAATATGTTGACGATCTTTTTCTCCCTTGTGTTTACTTGCCACAGCCATACCTAGTGCAGCAGAGATAGAAGTTGAGGAATGACCAACACCAAATGTGTCAAATTCACT
>CAISOQ010000174.1 GCA_903887095.1 uncultured Flavobacteriia bacterium | reverse complement strand
TCTCCCATAAAGAAACCTGTCAATTGTTTTTCACCATTGCGGTACCTTTCAACTTCATTTGGGTTTTCATCAATCACCTGCTGAATAAACGACATGATCGCATCAGCACTTGAATCCTGCAGTAAATTTAGCTGCTCAGACAATTGGGCTGGATCGGCAGTTGGCTCTTTTAACAAGGCCGGAAATAATTTTTGTGATGCTGCTGAGTGAGAAATCTTTCCGCTATCAATAAGCTCAATCACATTTGCAATTTTCAACGGATTTAGCGGAAACGCCTCAATGTCAACTCCGAATTCGTTCAGGTAAGATTTTACATCACCCATCAACCAGTTGGCAGCAGACTTGAAATTTGATGTATGTTGAAGGATTTCTTCGTAGTACAATGCTATTCCTTTGTTATCCGTTAAATTGTATGCATCGTATTCGGAAAGACCAAGTTCTCTGGTATATTTTAAAAACAGTTCGCGCGGTAAAGCAGGCATTTCAGCACGAATGGCACCAATTTGCTTTTCATCCACAGTTATTGGTTGCAAATCAGGTTCCGGAAAATAGCGGTAATCGTTTGCAGCCTCCTTGGATCGCATAGAAATTGTGATCCCTTTCAAGGCATCAAAAGACCTCGTTTCTTGTGATAATGTTTCACCATTTTCAACTGCTTCAATTTGACGCGCTATTTCAAATTCAATGGCCCGTTGAACATTGCGAATGGAGTTCATGTTTTTCACTTCAACTTTTGTTCCGAATTCCTTTGCACCTTTCAATCGCACAGAAATATTAGCGTCGCAGCGCATAGAGCCTTCTTCCATGTTGCCATCACAAATGTCAAGGTAACGCACAAGTTTACGGACTTCCGTCAAGTAGTTGTAGGCTTCCTGTGAACTGCGAAGATCTGGTTCAGTAACGATTTCCAAAAGAGGAACACCGGCACGGTTCAAGTCAACCAATGTGTCATACAAATCTACATCGTGAATGCTTTTTCCAGCATCTTCCTCCATGTGTATTCGTGTAATGCCAATTTCCTTTTCTGTGCTGTCATCCGTTTTAATGTAAATGGAGCCACCAGTGCAAATAGGCGTTTTATCTTGTGTGATCTGGTATCCTTTCGGAAGATCGGGGTAGAAGTAGTTTTTTCGCGCAAAGTATTGATTTGGTGCAATCTCACAACCACAAGCCAAGCCTAAACGGATGGCATATTCGATTGTTTTCTTGTTCATACGCGGCAAGGTTCCCGGATGTCCAAGCGTGATGACGCTCACATTCGTGTTGGGATGTGCACCGTATTCATTCACATCTGTAGAATAAGCTTTTGATTTGGTGAGCATTTGCGCATGCACTTCCAGACCAATAACCGCTTCGTATTTATCTCTAATCGCTTGATCCATATTAAATTCTCGAGATCAGTTCACGCATAATAAGCGTCATTTTAGGTTCTTGTCTGCTTGCTACATCGATAACATCTTGCAGCGAAACTTTGTGAATCTTGCCTGGTACGCCCAAGTCGGTGATGATCGAAATGGCAAAACAAGGAATTTCCATGTGTCGTGCAACAATTACCTCAGGCACTGTCGACATACCAACGGCATCCGATCCAATCGCACGAACGTAGCCGTATTCAGCTGGCGTTTCCAATGTTGGACCTGTCAATCCTGCATACGTACCAACAGAAACTTTGATGTTGTTTTCTGATGCAATAGTTTGCGCTAAGGCAATCATTGCAGGATCATAAGGTTCGCTCATGTCCGGGAAGCGTGGCCCCAATTCATCAATGTTCTTTCCGATTAGTGGATGCGCTGGAAAAAGGTTGATGTGGTCATTCAAAATCATGATTTCACCCACTTCAAAATCAGGATTCACACCTCCAGAAGCATTGGAAACGAAAAGGCGTTCAATTCCCAGAAGTTTCATCACGCGAACTGGAAAAGTAACTTGTTGCATGTTGTATCCTTCGTAGAAGTGAAAGCGACCTTGCATCGCAACCACTTGTTTGCCGCCCAATTCACCAAAAATCAATTTCCCTGAGTGACTTTCTACTGTAGAAACAGGAAAGTTTGGTATGTCCTGATAAGGAATTTCATCAATGACCTTGATTTCTTTTACCAAACCGCCCAAACCAGTACCAAGAATGATTCCGATTGAAGGTTGAACCTTGGTTTTGGATTGAATGTAATCAACCGATTGCTTAAATTGTGCTAACATAACTATCTATTAATTCTTTAAAACGTTTTTCATCTTCAAGTTGAACAGTTATTGGAACGTAATACCAGGGGTAATTTTCCATTCCGGTTTTTTCTTTCAAACTTACCAAGCGCATGTAGTCTTTTTCAGTTGTCAGAATAACTAGCTGTTCGGCTGCAAAAGTATCAAATTTTTGATGAATTTCTTGAATTTCCTGCACAGTAAAATCGTGGTGATCATTGAATTTTATCAATGAAACATCGAAGTCCTTTTCCAAATAGTGGTGAAGTGGTTCAGGGTCGGCAATACCTGTAACGAGCAGTACTTTTTTTATGGTTGCGATGGGCTTTCCAAAACTGATCCAATTTCCATAGGCAATTCGTGAGAAAAAGATTGATTCTGCTGGGAATTTTAATTGTTTTTTGAAGCGTATTTGCTCTTCCTTTGAAACACTTTCAGGACATTTTGTGACAATCACAATATCGGCTCGTTTGCGACCAGAAATGGGTTCACGCAAATTTCCCGCAGGCAACAGACAATCTTTGAAGTAAGGTTTGTTAAACTGCGTTAGTAAAATTGAAAATCCTGCTTGAACGGCCCGGTGCTGAAAAGCGTCGTCAAGAACAACAAGTTGATTTGAAGGGAAGTGTTTGTAAATTTCCTGAATTCCAATTGCTCGTTTTTCACAAACTGTGACATGTACGTTCTCATTAAAACGTTGCGCATAGAGGAGGGGTTCATCGCCTACATCAGTTGAGGTGGAGGTATTAGATACAATTTTGAATCCCTTTGATTTTCTTCCGTATCCGCGACTTAGAATGGCCGTTTCATGATTTTTGTGAAGATAATCTACTAAAAAGGCAACATGAGGTGTTTTACCGGTTCCGCCTGTACTTAAATTGCCCACACAAATTGACTTTCCGGGAATCTTGTATACGCCAAACAATCCCTGGTTATATAGGAAGTTTCTTGCTGATACG
>CAISOQ010000173.1 GCA_903887095.1 uncultured Flavobacteriia bacterium | reverse complement strand
TTTAAAAGGTCTAGATAGCATGAAAGCCCAGATTTTAGGAGTGTCTCTCAATCGAATTTGCACTTATCTTTGTGAAACAATTTTGTTACATGACATCCATCAAAAACGAATTAATTTCTAATGAGTTAGGCTATATCTTTGAAGAAGAGTTAGTGAATGACCTAATTAAAATAGGCAAATTAAAAAGTATTCGTGCAGATGAGACAATTATTCAAATAGGAGAAAAAATTCAATTCTTGCCAATTATTCTAGACGGTTCAATCAAAGTTGTACGCGAAAACGAAAGGGGAGAAGAATTGCTGTTATACTATATTGAGTCGGGCGATACGTGCGCAATGACTTTGCAATGTTGCATGAAGAGTGCATTGAGTGAAGTCAAAGCAATTGCTATGGAACCCTCAGAAATAGTAATGATTCCGCTTGAAATGATGGAAGTCTGGATGGCAAAGTATTCCTCTTGGCGCTCATATATTCTTCAGAGCTATCATGTTCGCATTCAGGAATTAATTGAAACGATTGACGCAATTGCATTCATGCGTTTAGATGAAAGACTGCTCAAATATTTAAAGGATCACGCAAAATTATTGGGGACTCTTGAAGTAATTGTCACCCATCAGCAAATTGCAGAGGATTTGCACTCGTCCAGAGTCGTTATCTCACGTTTGCTTAAGCAATTAGAAACCAAAGGTCAAATTATAATTAATCGTAACAAAATTATTTTAAAGTCCATTTGAATTGGTGTTCCATTTTACATTCCAGTTCATACACCCGAACCGAAATTTATCGTCAATTTTGTAGAATGAGTAACCTAAATTCCAGATCAGCGCTTATCTTCATCTTAATAACCATTTGTCTCGATTCAATTGGACTTGGAATTATAATTCCATCTTTTCCGCAATTGGTCTCAGAAACTTCAGGTGTATCATTGACTGAATCTTCCAAGTATTTTGGAATTGTAATGGGAGCTTATGCGTTTATGCAATTTCTTTTTTCGCCACTTGTGGGCAATTTGAGTGATCGTTTTGGTAGACGCCCAATTTTATTGATCAGTGTGTGCGGAATGGGAATTGATTACCTCGTGATGTATTTTGCTCCTGATCTGTTTTGGTTGGTGCTGGGAAGAGCAATTTCAGGGATTTTTGGTGCTAGTTATACAACTGCAGCAGCTTACATCGCCGATATTTCAAGCCCCGAAAAACGTGCTCAAAATTTTGGAATGATTGGTGCCGCTTTTGGAATTGGATTTGTCATTGGGCCCGCTATTGGTGGTCTGTTGTCTGACTTTGGTTCGAGAGCGCCATTTCTTGTGGCAGCAATTTTTTCACTTGTGAATTTCTGCTATGGTTTAATTGTACTCAAAGAATCTTTGCCTCACGATCAACGACGAAAATTTGAAATAAAAAGAGCAAATCCTCTCGGAGCAGTGCTACAGATGAATCGTTTTAAAAAGATGAAGTATCTGTTTGTTGTGAGTTTTTTACTCATTTTGACAAATATGTCTGTGCATTCTACTTGGAACTATTACACCATGGATAAATTTGGATGGACGGTGAAAGATGTTGGTATTTCTCTCGCTGTTATCGGTGTTTGTTTCGGTATTGTTCAAGCTGGTTTGAGTGGATTATTAGTGCGTAAACTCGGTGAAAAAGGTGCCGCATCTTTAGGCTTGATGACCCTGTTTTTATTGATGATTGGTATTGTATTTATTCCTATGGGGGCAGGATGGATGATGTACCTTACTATTTTTCCATATACGCTTTCTGGGATTGTAGATCCTGCCATTCGGACTCTTATTTCTCGTCAAACAGCAATGAATGAACAAGGTGAATTGCAGGGAGTATTCACAAGTCTAATGAGTTTGGGAGAAATCATTGGTCCACCACTGTTTATGTGGATCTATTACACGTCAAGAAAATCAATGCCTCAAGCTGAGATAAGCTATGGAACACCTTTTTTAGCGGCTTCACTTTTTGCATTTCTGGCATTTATACTGGTGAGATGGACCTTGAAAGACTTCGTTAAATCATCAAACAACCCCGATGAAAAAGTTTAAACTTGGATATTTATGCAGTTCAATGAGCTGGGGCGGTTTGGAAATGAACCAATTGCGGAATGCTGCTTGGATGATGGAGCGCGGACATGCTGTACTGCTTTTATCTCGTGAGAATTCTCCAATTTCTTTAAATGCAAAAGATGCAGGTCTGCCTGTACAATTTATTGATGCTCACAAGAAGTATTATGATTTTAAGGCAGGTAACACATTAGCAGAGAAAATAAATGAGCAAAATATCACACACTTGATTGTCCGAGATACGCGTGACATGAGTGTTGCGGTAATTGCAAAAAGGAAATCTGGAGGCACAATTCATCTTTCTTATTTTATGGAGATGCAATTAGGTGTAAAAAAGAAAAATCCATTTCATACCATTCGGTTTTCATATTTTGATCTTTGGTCTTGTCCGCTGAGTTGGTTGGAAAGCCAGGTGAAAGAAATGACCCATTTTGATGCGCGAAAAATCGAAGTGATACCTTCTGGATTGGAGTTACTTCCATTTGATTCAGCAATGAACAAAAAGGAGGCCAGAGAAATACTTGAATTACCGCAAGACAAGCTTATTTTCGGTTTAATTGGCCGGTTTGATCCTCACAAAGGGCAATTATTGCTCTTAGAAGCCATGAAAATGATCTCAGATCCAAATTGTGTCGTATGTCTTTTGGGTGAGCCAACAAAAGAAGCAGGAACGGAATATATAGATAAGATGCAATCTTTTATTAAAGAAAATGACTTGTCCGAAAGGGTGTTTATTCGACCTTTTAGAAAGGATATTTCGACTTTTTATAAAGCAATTGACGCATTCATTATGGCTTCTAAGGCAGAAACCTTTGGAATGGTGACTATAGAATCAATGGCAGCTGGAACAACAGTCATAGCAAGTAATGCAGGTGGAAGTCCAG
>CAISOQ010000172.1 GCA_903887095.1 uncultured Flavobacteriia bacterium | reverse complement strand
GATCTTTTCCATTTTCTAAGTTTTAAGACTTAATCTCCATTTGATAGACTTTTTCTTTTATCTGCTGTGCCAGTGCTCTTTCATTCATGTTTAAATCCAAATCAGCAGGCATTATTGGTTTGCCGATTCTGATGAGCATTTTTTTGCCACGTTGTTTGAACATTTCATCAGCAAGATACAACATTTCTATGTTTGCTTTAATACCAATTGCTTTTCTGAAATTGGACAATCGATAGAAAAAATTAGAAAGTTCCCCATCGATGAAAACAGGAACAATCGGTTGATTGAATTTTATGGAATAGGTTACGAACGTTTTTTTCCAGTCCAGATCGCGAACCAAACCTTTATTTCTTCGGCTAACCAAACCTGCGGGGAAAATACAAACAGCATGTTCGGATTCAAATACATCAGAAATTTGCTGACGCACACTTACATCGTTTTTCCCATGTTTATTTACGCCAACGAATAAATCTTTTAAATTGTGAAGGTTCATCAACAAGTCGTTGACAATGAATTTTAAATCTTCACGCTGACCTCTCAACGCGCTGATCAGTGCCATTGCATCCATTCCGCCCAACGGATGATTCATCGCTATGATCACGGGGCCTTCTTTCGGTATGTTCTCGATACCTTCTATTTCAGTATGAATCTTGAAATAATCAATAACAGCTGAGCAAAATGCAGCATTGTAAACATCTTTGTGCTTCTCTAAAAAGTCATTGAGTTCATCTTGATGGAGCGTTTTTTTTAGGTAGCGAATAACAAAACCTGGCAGCCATTTCGCCAATTTAGGACTTTTGCTGGCGATGAGCCTTTTGATGTCTATAAATTTGTTGTCTGACATATACTTGCAAATTTAGAAGAAAGCCGAACAATAGAAGAGGACAAATCATTGAGTTATCCACATTTCACTCTTTAATTCTGGTGTTTTATTTTAAACAAAGAGCCCCTTTTTACGAGCATAATTATGTAAATTTGCCTGCACAAAAATAAAAAAAAATCATGATCCAATTATCAGAGCGCCTGTTGGCCATGGAAGAGTCAGCAACCATAGCAATGTCAAGAAAAAGCCGTGAATTGAAAGCGGAAGGTAAAGATGTTATTTCTTTAAGTTTAGGCGAGCCAGATTTTTTCACACCTGAATTCATCAAGGATGCAGCAAAAAAGGCGATGGATGATAATTTTACAATGTATACGCCTGTCCCTGGTTATGATGATTTGAGAGAGAGCATTTCACGCAAATTTAATCGTGACAATGGGTTGAATTATACCAAGGATCAAATTGTTGTTTCAACTGGAGCCAAACAATCAATTGCGAATGTAGTGTTGAGTATCGTTGGTCCGGGTGATGAGGTAATTGTTCCCGCACCTTATTGGGTTTCTTATGTAGAAATTGTTAAGGTTGCAGAAGGAACTCCGGTGGTCATCAATGCTGGAATTGAAAATGATTTTAAAATCAACGGAAAGCAATTAGAAGCAGCGATTACTCCTAAAACAAAAATGCTTATTTTCTCAACACCTTGTAATCCAACTGGTTCGGTTTATACGAAAGAGGAATTAAGAGACTTGGCAGATGTTTTGGTGAAATACCCGAACATAGTTGTTATTTCAGATGAAATCTATGAGCTCATTAATTTTATTGGAAAGCACGAAAGTTTAGCTCAATTCCCAGAAGTATACGATCAAGTGGTGACTGTAAATGGAGTTTCAAAAGCCTGGGCAATGACTGGTTGGCGATTGGGATACATCGGTGCACCAAAACTTATTGCTGATGCTTGCAACAAAGTTCAGGGACAATTTACTTCCGGAACATGTTCCATTACTCAAAAAGCTTCTATAGCTGCAATGGACGCAGATCCAGCAGTGTTAAAAGATATGATTGTTGCGTTCAACAACCGCCGAAGACTTGTATTGGCTGCCTTAAATGAAATGGATGGAGTGCGTGCAAATGTTCCCGTTGGTGCATTTTATGTTTTTCCTGATGTTTCTACTTTCTTTGGTAAGTCCTATAACGGAACGGTAGTGAAGGATGCGAATGATCTGTGCTTGTACCTTTTGGCAGAAGCATTAGTAGCATTGGTTTCTGGCGATGCCTTTGGTGATCCGAATTGTATCCGAATTTCTTACGCAGCGTCTGAAGAAACATTAACGGAAGCAATGAAACGCATTAAACTCGCTCTAGAAAAATTGAATTAATGTCTGAAGTTCAACAACTTTTCGAACGATTTCACGGCAAGAAAATACTTGTAATCGGTGATGTGATGATCGACGCTTATGTTCGCGGTAAAGTAAATCGCGTAAGCCCAGAAGCACCGGTACCAATTGTTAGCCTTGAAAAACAGGAAGATCGTTTGGGCGGAGCGGCAAATGTTGCTGTTAACTTAGTAGCACTGGGTGCGGCTCCAATCATTTGTTCGGTTGTTGGAAATGACAAGCAAGCCGAAGATTTAAAAGAATTGTTGCACACATCTGGAATTTCCTCCGATGGATTAATTTTTAGTGCTACTCGTCAAACAACGGTTAAAACACGCATCATTGGTAACAATCAACAATTGTTGCGCATTGATTCAGAGCAAACGAATCCGATTTCTAAATTGGAAGAAGATCAAGTGCTTTCAGTAATACATGATTTAATCAATTCAGGAATTGATGGGATCATTTTTGAGGATTACAACAAAGGCGTGCTGACTCCAGCTGTCATTGAGGAAGTCATCCGGCAAGCAAATGCAGCAAATGTGATTACAGCTGTTGATCCGAAAAAAGAAAATTTCCTTGCCTACAAAGGCGTATCGTTGTTCAAACCAAATTTGAAAGAACTCCGAGAAGGACTGAATATGGATTTTTCATTTTCTTCTAACAACAGATTGGATTTTGAAAATGCGGTACTTGAACTCGAAAAGCAGTTGTTGAATCAGATCTCTTTTGTGACACTTTCGGAATATGGTGTTTTCATTAAAAGTGAACAGAACAATCATTATGCTGCAGCGCACTTGAGAAACATAGCGGATGTAAGCGGGGCAGGTGATACGGTGATTGCCGTTGCAACGTTGTGTTTAATCTGTGGTGCAAAACTTGAACTTGTTGCAGAACTTGCCAATATAGCTGGTGGACTAGTTTGTGAAAAAAGTGGGGTTGTTTCGATTGATCGTGAGCAACTTATGAATGAAGCGAAAAGACTCATTAATTAACTTATAATTAGCAGAATGTCTGAAGAAAAAAAGGTCGTTAAACCATATGGTAATGATGATCGTTCAAAG
>CAISOQ010000171.1 GCA_903887095.1 uncultured Flavobacteriia bacterium | reverse complement strand
GTTTATTATAAACTTTTCGCATATTGCTACGTAATGGAACTAACCACGGATCCATTTTTTCTGCTAAAGATCCGGGAAGAAATCCGTTATCTTCATTTGATACTGTTGGACGTGTTATGATAATTTTATTTACTTGTCGTTTAAAAAACATATCTAACGCAATTTGAACTGCTAACAATGTTTTTCCAGATCCAGCTTGTCCTAATATAAAATTAAAGGGCGTTTGTATAATCTTTGATTTTGCAATCTTTTGTTCTTCTGACAACGTAATTGAATATTTGATATCAGTTTTAGGTGGAGTTTTTTCCTTGTTTGCTGTAGCCATAACTATCCTTAATTAAATTAATGTAATTTCGTAAGCGTTGATTCTTGCAATGTCATATCTTTAAGAGTTTCAATTTTTCCTAAACACATCTTTCTAATTGCAAAAAAAGTTTCTCGCGGAGCATATGGCGTCATAATCTTTAATGTAATGCGTTCTTTATCTTGACCTAAGTCTTGTTCAATATGCACCATTAATACTAATCGCACTGCACGTATTCTATCTAATACGTCAATTAACCTGCCATCATAACGAATAATCGCTTCCATGGAATATTTCTGTCTTTCTACTGCCATATCTTTTATATAAATATTTGTACAGTAAAAAAGGGATGACCGAAGCCACCCCTTTCTGTTTAAATAATTAAATTAATTAACTAATTAAATAACGTTAAGTCCATGTACATATACTTTACCGTAGAACTCAGGACGAACCACTTTCTTCGCGTAACGTGTCATAACACCTTTACGTGGAGTGAAGTTAATTGGATCATATACTAATGGAGTCATGATAAGTGGAATATATGGAGAATAAACAGCACCTGTTTCAAGGAACTGACTACCTCTGAAGCCCATAAGTATAACATTTTCTGTCATATATGGATTTTTATATACTGTATAACGACTATTGATTGCACCAATTTTTTGTACACCTGCTGCAAATTCCATTTTAGTACCATCTGTGTCTGCTGCAAATCCTGGGATAGACTCAAGGATAGTTGCTACTGCAGGAGATGTAACTAAGAAATTAGCACCACCACGTAATGTTTTTTGGTGAATTTTATTAGATACTTTTTGAAGTTTGGTACCTAAAGTTTGGAACCAACCACCTTGCGTGTTGTAGAATCCATCACCTGCCGAACCAACTGTACCAGCTGCAGCTTGTGTAAATCCGTTACCGTTCCATACGTTGTTATTTAATACTGACCAATACTCAGTTGTAGGAGCCGCAGAAATCAACATATCTAGAATTTCAAGATCAATTTCCATCGATACATATTCAGACAACATTGAAGTCAATTCAGCTTCTGCATCAATTGAATGGTAAGCGTTCAAATCTTGAGCAAATTCAGGTGTCCAAACTGCTTTCAATTTACGTGTTTTAGCAACAATTGGATCAGATTGCATTTCCAAGTTAATTTCTGGAATGTCAATATCCGTACCAACATTGATACCTGAAGTACTAGTTCCTTTAAATGGATTTTTATCCTCAAAATCACCTCTAGTTACATCCGATGGTTGTTTTGTATATTGTACAAACAATGCAGATGATGATTTAGCTAATTGAAGAGCAGTGGCATCTGCAGTTGATACTACAAATGATGCTGTGAAATCACTAGTAATTTTAGAGAATGCTTGTACTGGAATAATTTCAGTTGAACCAGACAATAATGTAAATGCTCTAACTCCGTATAAATCAGCATCAGTTGGTAATGCAACTGTTAATTTTTTGTAGCTAGATAATGAAGCAGAATATGCACCATCATAATTTACATCAGCTGCATCTGTAATTGATGCTGTTGTTGCAACTGCTGACAAGTTAGAAGTAGTTACATTGTTAAGTGAATAACCAAATCTACCTGCACCATAAAGACCACCTGCTGCATCTGAACCAGTCGATGTAACACCAAACAATGAATCTAATGCATTAGGATTACCAAATGGATCACCTGTTCTGTTTAGATTGTCATCATCAAATCCTGGTTGTTTTGTACCATATTTAAAATCTAAGTAAAATACTAGACCTGATGGCAAGTTCATTGGCTGAACTGATACAAATTCTTTAGCTGCAAATTCAGCAAAGATACGACGTACCAATGGAAGTGCAACACCAGCCCACTCTTCAGATCCATTTGCTGTACCTGTTTGTGAAGCTTCTTTTACTAATTGTCTTGCTTGGTTTTCAAGCAATTGAGCCATTCCTGCTCTTTCTGTCTCATTTCTAAGACCTTCTAATAATCCTGTTCTTTCCCATTTTTTGATAGTTGCAACTGCAGCTGATCTTTGAGAATTGTCAGGACTTTGTAATAATGAATTTAAACTCATCGTTTTTTCTCCTTGTTTGTTTTTTTAAAAATTAAATTAATCCTGCTAATTTTTTCCAACGATTTGCCATTTCAAATCCCTCAGATAAT
>CAISOQ010000170.1 GCA_903887095.1 uncultured Flavobacteriia bacterium | reverse complement strand
GCAGGATGGATAAATGGTGAAAAAAAATCAATGGGAAAATACACTTTAAGAATAGATAGTATTCCTCCTTCGGTGACTCCCCGAAATTTCTCAATAGCCAATTGCAAAGGAAAAAATCAGTTTAGTTGGTCCGTACGAGAATCTCAAACAGAACTTTTTGACTACGACATTTACATAGATGGAACCTGGTACGTGCTTGAATTTGAGCGAAAAGGAAATTACCTGATTTTCACTAAACCGGCAAACATAAAAGGGAAACATACTGTTCAACTAACTGTTAAAGATAGTTGTGGAAATAAAACTGATTGGAAAGAAGTACTTGATTTTTAATCAATCTTCGTCATCATGCTCAGCGTGATTATCTTGATTTGCAGCATTGTTTGATCGAATTTCGGTGTGTCGAATTTCACCTCCTGAAGTTCCTGTTTGCTTTCCAAGAAAAATCAATAAAATGGCAAAAACGGCAACTAGGTAGCTCAGCACCACATTGTATGACTTGTTTTTCCAACTCGACCATAAAGCAACTAATGAGAATGCCCCAAAAACATAGCTGAGCAGCGCAAAAAGTTCTGCAGCTTCTTCATGTTCATGAATTAGATTTTCAGTCACGCCAGGAATATTTTCTACAATTTCTTCTGCTCCTTCACCCGAATTCATAGCTATTGCAGCGGTAATTGCTCCAATACTAAAAACAAAATAAGCAGTTCTTTTTACCATTTCAGATTTAAATCCGATTCCAACGGCCAAAACAATCAATCCAACGATGGGAAAAATAATTGGCAGGTGATTAACTACTAAATGAAAATGTGCTCCGTTCATAATTTTTTCATTTTAAATGATCTTCTTTAACCTGCCATTGACACACCGATCAGTTTCCCGATACCGAATGTCACGGCTGCAGCTGCGAGTCCAAAGATAACTTGTCTAAATCCAGAAAACCAAACATTTCGTCCTGTAAATAAGGTGATTGCTGCACCTATTAAAAACAAACCAATCGCACTAAGTAGCGTGCTTAACACAATAGCCTGGTATCCAGAAAGAAACATGAACGGTAAAACAGGAATAATTGCTCCAATTGCAAATAGGAAGAAAGAAGACAACGCAGCTTCAATTGCCGAACCTTTTAATTCCTCAGCATTAATACCTAACTCTTCTTTAACCAAAACTTGGTGTGCTAAATTCTTATCTTTCTTCAGATCATCCACTATTTTTACAGCTTGATCCTCAGGAATTCCTTTGGCCATGTAGATAAGCTTCAACTCTTTACGTTCGCCTTCAGGATTGGTTTCCAGTTCATCCATCTCCAATTGCATCTGATTTTCATACAACTCTTGTGAACTTTTAACGGAAATCCATTCACCCAACGCCATAGAAAGTGCACCCGCAAGTAATCCTGCTATACCTGCTAACAACACACCCGTTTGAGCAACTGTAGCTCCCGCGATTCCCATCACCAAACTAAAATTTGAAACCAAACCATCATTGCCACCTAATACAGCTGCTCGAATGGCATTTCCACCAACCGATCTATGTCTCTTTTCAAATCTGGACAATTGACTTCCCGCTATTCGCGTGTCATTATCCAATATTGAGCGAAGAATTTTTACATGTGAATCTTCATTTCCAACGACAGGCACTTTGTTTTTTCTCTTCTGAGAAACAACAGCATCAGCCAAACTTTTTTCTGTATCCATCAAAGCCCCTAGCACATAATCGTATCCAAAAATTTTGCCGATTCGATTAATTGTTTTTGCTCGCCACGATGGCTTGCATATTTGAGTGGGATCGACCTTATTTTCTTTCGCAAACGCAATGGCGTGACTTAATTCAATTTCACTCATCTGTTTAAAAACATCTGCCAAGATTGGGTCCTCTTCGTTATCAGATAATTTTTGGTAAAGAAACCAAGCATCTACTTCTATTTGAATATTCTTCATTGTCTTACCCTTATTTTCCCCAAAGCTTCAATGTAGTGACTCCGTGACATGAGTTACAAGACAGTTAGCTTTAAACTAATATATTTTGTTTATGCCATCGTGCTTGGCGTACCAAAATTCATTGGGGGCATTCCAGGATTTTCAGAGTCATCAATAACACCGAAATGTTGCTCATATTTCTGGACATTGTCAATCAATGCTCTCATGAAACGCTTTGCATTTTGAGGAGTCAT
>CAISOQ010000169.1 GCA_903887095.1 uncultured Flavobacteriia bacterium | reverse complement strand
ATCAAGATTTAATTCCAAAGATTATTAAAAACAACTTTTAGGAATTCAAGGATTATTGAATAATAAGGTTCGTTCCATTGAATATCGATTTGTAATTTTGAAGTAATTGTAAATCGATGAGGTACTTTTTATTTTTAATGCTGTTTGTGTTGTCGGCGAATCTGAGTTATAGTCAGGACGCAGTCAATTGGACGTGGAAATACGATCAATCATCACAATCCCTTGTTTTTAATGTTCAGTTGCGTGATGGTTGGCATTTGTACAGCCAACATGTTGGGAATGATATTGGTCCTGTGCCAACTGCCTTTTCTTTTAAACCGTCCGAAAAAATTTCATTGATTGGTCAAGTGCTGGAACCCGTTCCTGTTCAGAAGTACGATGAAAATTTTGAAGCTACCCTCGATTTTTTTGAACATAACGCAGAATTCACTCAAAAAATTGAAGTGAAAGAGAATACATGGATAGAAGGATTTATTACCTATATGGTGTGCAATGAAACCATGTGTTTACCGCCAGTTGATCTTCCGTTTAGCATTGAAATAATCAAATAATTCCATTTAAAATGATTCAAAGAATTTTTATCGCATTCACGTTTTTAACTGTTTTTTTTAACTCGTTTGCTCAAGTAGAATTACCAGAAGATAAGGTTAAGTGGAGTTTTTCCATTGAACAAAAAGACAACGAAGCAACAGTTATTGCAAAAATCAAAGTGGTTGAACACTGGCATATCAATGCTGTGAAGTTGCCTGCAGGAAGTTTTGGTATTCCTACTACATTTGAATTGAAAGCATCAAAGGATTTTAAATCAGTTGGTGGCATTATCGAACCGAAACCAATAGAAAAGTACGATGAATTGGCTGATGAGCAATTGGCGTTTCACGAAGGTTCGATTATACTAAAGCGCAAAATAAAAGTGCTTTCTGAAAAAGATTTTGAATTACAAGGCACCTTTGGTTTTCAGACATGCAACGATGTGAAATGTTTGCCAGATTATTCTGTTAGTTTCAAATTGAAGGTGAAAGGAGTTGTACTGGATGCTGAAGCAAAAGTAGAGGCAGCGGTAAATGAAGAAATTATCTCAAATCAAGACAGCGTAAAGGAAACGGAAGTAAATCAAGTCGAGGAAGAACTAGTTGAAGTAGATAGTAAGGAAACAACTAAGGAGGCAGGCCAATCATTGACATTGGTATTCCTATTGGCATTTTTCAGTGGATTTGCAGCGTTGATTATGCCATGTGTTTTCCCAATGATCCCAATGACAGTTAGCTTTTTCACGAAGAGAAGTAAATCACGTTCGGAAGGAATTAAAAATGCGCTCATTTACGGATTTTCAATTGTAGCAATACATGTTTTGTTGGGCTTACTCGTTGTAGTTACTGGTTCTTCGAGTTTGTTAAATGAAATGTCAACCAACGTTTGGTTTAACCTCTTTTTCTTCTTGATGTTGTTTGTGTTTGGTATGTCTTTTTTGGGTGCTTTTGAAATACAATTACCATCATCCTGGGTCAATGCAGCGGATTCGAAAGCAGACAAAGGAGGCGTTGTAGGTATTTTCTTTATGGCTCTTGTACTTTCTTTGGCTTCCTTTTCATGTACCGGACCGATTTTAGGTTCCTTGTTAGTTGGGATATCTGCAGAAGGCGGAAGCACAGCACTTTTAATTGGGATGTTTGCGTTTGGCTTGGCTTTGGCATTGCCATTTATGCTGTTCTCTATTTTTCCGGCAATGATGAATTCGCTCCCAAGTTCTGGAGGTTGGTTGAATGTCGTGAAAGTGTTTCTAGGATTTATTGAAATAGCTTTTGCATTCAAATTTCTGTCAACGGTAGATACCACTTTGCAATTACACTTGCTGGAAAGAGAACTATTTATTGCCATTGAAGTTGCCATTTTTGCAGCACTCGCACTTTATCTGTTTGGGAAATACAAACTACCGCATGATAGTGAAATAGACCGACTTTCTGTCGGACGAACAATGACAGCGACATTGGTATTGGCATTTACGATTTACTTATTGCCGGGAATGTGGGGGGCACCATTAAAATTAGTGAATGCCTATTTGCCTCCCGATTTTTATGCTGAATCACCAAAAGGTTTGGGCGGTGGAAATGCTGCGCCCGCATCAACGGAGGAACATGTGGAAGGTATGCACGAAGGTCCACAAGGAACAATGGCGTTCAATGATTACGATAAAGCACTGGAATATGCTAAAAAAGTAAATAAACCCTTGTTTGTCGATTTTACAGGATGGGGCTGTGTCAATTGTCGAAAAATGGAGCAAACAGTTTGGGGACAACCTGGAATCATTGAGCACCTTAGAAATGATGTCGTAATTGTTTCTTTGTATGTGGATGAAAGAACGAAACTCCCTAAAAATGAACAAACTTCAATTGATGTGAATGGAAGATCATTTAACGTTCAAACAATTGGAAATAAGTGGACAGCGAAACAAATCACTGAATACAAAACATCTTCACAGCCTTATTACGTAATGAAATATCCAGATGGAAAAGACATTGAGATTGGTTCTGCAGATTATCAGAATCACCATGATCCTGCCGTTTTCAAAAAATGGTTGGACAATGGACTAGAGGCCTTTGGGAATAATAAATAAGAAAAGAATCCTGCTAATTAAGCGGGATATTTTTATCCTTTCATTCAATACGTTCTACTTCCCGAGATTTTCTAATTTTATTCTGTGAATGATTTTCTTCTTACGCCAATTGAATTCCTCAAAGGAGTTGGTCCTCAACGGGCTGAATTGCTGCGCACTGAAGTTGGCATATTTACGTTCGGTGATTTATTGAATTATTTTCCTTTTCGTTATATCGATCGATCAAAATACAATCGAATTGATGAGCTGATTTACCTGGATAGTTTTGCTCAAATGCGTGGAAGAATCATTCAAGTTTCTGAGAGTGGTTCGGCAAGACATAAAAAGCTCACAGCAAAGTTTCAAGACGAATCTGGTGTTATAGATTTAGTTTGGTTTCAAGGTGGAAAATGGATAAAGCCATTGCTAAAGATAGGAAGTGAATACCAAGTTTTTGGAAAAGCAAAACAGTATGGTTCGACATGGAGTATTCCACATCCAGAGTTGACGGAATGGAAGGATGTTGGCCAAAAGTCGGGGTTGCAACCGGTCTATTCTTCAACTGAAAAACTCTCTGCCAAAGGGTTGCATACCAAAGGAATTGAAAAGTTAACCGCTGCGCTTGTCGCACAAATCAAAGGAAAAATACCGGAGTCTCTTCCTGCGTACTTAATCACAGAAAATAAATTGATTTCCCGAGAGTCAGCCTATCTTTTCGTTCATAAACCTGAGAATGAACCGCAATATATTCATGCCCGACTCCGACTGAAATTTGAGGAGTTGTTTTTTCTTCAAATGGAATTATTACTGCGCAAACAAATTGGCATGCGCAAATCGCGAGGTTTTGTTTTTGAAGAGGTAGGCCAGGTATTCAATGACTTTTACAATCATTTCATGCCCTTTCAGTTGACAGGGGCACAAAAACGTGTATTGAAAGAGATCCGCAAAGATTTTCTTGTCGGACATCACATGAATCGCTTGCTTCAAGGAGATGTAGGCAGTGGAAAGACACTTGTTGCCTTGCTGACAATGTTGATTGGCGTTGGAAATGGGTTTCAGGCCGCTTTAATGGCTCCTACAGAAATTCTTGCTCAACAGCACTTTGAAACACTTTCAGAATTGATGAAAGAATTGCCGGTGAAACTCGAGATTTTAACAGGTTCAACGAAAAAGAAAGACCGCCTAGTTATTCATGAAGGACTTCAAAATGGCAGTATAAATATACTGGTTGGCACTCACGCTTTGCTCGAAGATGTTGTACAATTTTCTAATTTAGGAATAGTTGTAATAGATGAGCAGCATCGGTTTGGAGTTGCTCAGCGTGCAAAAATGTGGCGCAAAAATACGATCCCACCGCATGTTCTAATTATGACGGCTACACCAATTCCCAGAACGCTGGCCATGACGTTTTATGGTGATTTGGATGTTTCAGTGATTGACGAATTGCCGCCAGGTAGAAAACCAATTACGACCTCCCACCGATATGAAACCCATCGTTTGCGAGTTTTTGGGTTCATCAAAGAACAAATCAAACTAGGTCGACAAGTCTATATTGTTTATCCGCTGATCAATGAATCTGAAACCTTGGATTTCAATAATTTAATGGCAGGATACGAAGCAATTTCTAGAGCTTTTCCTTTGCCAGATTTTCGCGTAAGCATTGTTCACGGACAAATGAAGGCAGATCAAAAGGATTTCGAAATGCAGCGATTTGTCAAAGGGGAAACTCAAATAATGGTCGCTACAACAGTGATTGAGGTTGGTGTGAATGTTCCCAATGCTTCTGTAATGATTATCGAAAGTGCAGAGCGTTTTGGTTTGTCGCAATTGCATCAGTTGCGCGGGAGAGTAGGAAGAGGAGCGGAACAGTCGTATTGCATTCTGATGACAGGAGATAAATTATCCAAGGATACTTTGAAACGATTGGAAACAATGGTCCGCACGAACGATGGATTTGAAATCGCAGAAGTTGATTTACAATTGAGAGGTCCCGGAGATTTGATGGGAACGCAGCAGAGTGGCTTGTTGAATCTTAAAATTGCAGACCTTTCAAAAGACCAGCAATTAGTCGTTATGGCAAGGGAAGAAGCTCGTAAAGTATTAGGTGTTGATCCCGAACTTCAGCAACCCGTTCACACTACTTTGAAATTGATTTTGAGTGAGGTACTCCGTTCTAAACCAAATTGGGGTAAGATCGCATGATGTAACCTTGCGTCTTAAGAAAGCGTATGTTGTATCAAACAACAACTAGACATGAAGTTTTTAATCCTTCCGTTTCTTTTTTATTTTTCAGCAATCTCATATGGCCAGTTGGTAAGTGGTCGGCTAATCGAGGACGAAAGAAAACTCATTTCCAAAAGTGATTTTACGATTCAAGATCAAAATCAAGGGGTGTTATTGTATGAATTGGGTGTAAATAGATTAGGTGCGGTGACCTCAGTTCGTTTAATCAATGAAGGAACAACAATCACTTCAACACCTACAAGGGTAAAAGCTAAGAATTACCTGATGACTCTAAAATTTCAGGAAGGCACGTATTATCCTGAATTTCATCATGTGGTCGTAAAAATAACAACACGACCAACAGCACCAGAATCCCCGAAAAATTGACTATTCGGAATAAATTCGCTTGTATTCATGCTGGTATTTTGCCATAATAATCTTTCGTTTCAGTTTTAATGTTGGTGTCAATTCACCACCATCGATTGAGAATTCATGATCGAGTAATTCGAATTTCTTGATTTGTTCCCAATTTCCAAAACCTTTGTTGAATTCATTTACATCCAATTGAATACGTTCTCTGACTTGAGCGTTTTCAGCAATGGATCGATTTGAACCGTCACCAATATCAATTCCTTTTTTCAAAGCCCATTCTTTTGCATAAGCAAAACCAGGAACAATCAGTGCTGCTGGGAATTTTTCATTTTCACCAATGACAATGATCTGCTCAATAAAACGTGATTCTTTGAATTTGTTCTCCATTGCTTGAGGAACAATATATTTTCCGCCAGAGGTCTTGAAGATCTCTTTTTTACGATCGGTAATTTTCAAGAATTTTCCATCTACGAATGTTCCGATATCACCCGTATGGAACCAGCCTTCTGTATCAATAACTTCAGCAGTTGCGTCAGGTAATTTGTAGTATCCTAACATCACATTTGGACCTTTCACTAAGATTTCACCATCCTCAGCAATTCGAACTTCTACATTTTCAATGAGTGGACCAACAGATCCAAATTTGATTCCTTTTTCAAATTGATTTACTGAAATTACCGGAGAGGTTTCAGTCAAGCCATAACCTTCTAGAATTGGGATTCCAGCAGCCAAAAAAATGCGCGCTAATCTTGGCTGAAGCGCAGCACTGCCTGAAGCAATTGCCCTTACATTGCCACCAAGTGCTTCTTGCCATTTAGAGAAGATTAATTTGCGTGCAATTGCCAATTTAATTTTGTAAAAAATCCCTTTCCCTTCTAATTCAAATTCTTCCGCAATACTACCAGCCCAAAAGAAAAGTTTCCGCTTTATTCCGGTCAATTCATCTCCTTTCGCAATGATTCGGTCATATACTTTTTCAATTAAACGAGGCACAGCTGTAAATACATCTGGTTTGACTTCCCGTATATTGTCGCCAATTGTATCCATCGATTCTGCAAAATGAATGGAGCAACCAATGTACATATAGAGGTAGTGCAACATACGCTCGTAGATATGACAAACAGGCAAGAAACTCAATACCTTTGAATCGCTATCAGCAGGAATGGCTGGTTGACAAGCATCAACATTGGAAAGTATATTATTGTGCGAAAGCATTACACCTTTGGGATTTCCTGTTGTTCCGGAAGTGTAGATGATTGTAACAAGATCCTCACCTTTTACTTTCTCTTTTCTCTTCTCAATTTCACTTTGGTCTATTTCCGGAGCTCTTTCATGAATAGCTGTCCAGTGAATAGCTCCTTCCACCTGATCGAAGGTGAAAAGATATTGCAACGTTTCCACTTCATTTTCGATATTCTTGATTTTTCCAAACAGCTCTTCATTACCAACCACGCAAAGTTTGATTCCTGCATTGTTGAGGATGTATTTGTAGTCTGCTTCTGAAATATTTGGATAGAGTGGCACTACAATGGCGCCTGTCTGCTGAATCGCAATGTCAAGAATATTCCATTCATAACGATTGTTCGATGCCATGGCAACATTGTCGCCTTCTTGCACGCCATAAGCAACGAGTCCTCTAGATACTTTATTGACT
>CAISOQ010000168.1 GCA_903887095.1 uncultured Flavobacteriia bacterium | reverse complement strand
TGCAGCAGAGATAGAAGTTGAGGAATGACCAACACCAAATGTGTCAAATTCACTTTCAGAACGTTTTGGAAATCCTGACATTCCACCTTTCAAGCGATTCGTATGAAAACGCTCTCTTCTTCCTGTCAATATTTTATGACCGTATGCTTGATGACCAACGTCCCAAACCAATTGATCATAGGGTGTATTGAATACATAATGAAGCGCAACTGTCAGTTCTACTACGCCCAAGCTAGCACCGAAATGACTGTTACCTATTTCTGAAATCACATCAACGATATACTGTCGGACTTCATCAGAAACCTGCGGTAAATCATCAACATTGAACTTTGAACGAAGATCCGAAGGGATTTCAATCTGTTCTAATAAGGGTCCTGCTTTGTATTGTGACATAGTAACGTAAGTATGCAAAGTTATGGCTAATTGCAGTAACTAACAAATGGCGTATTTATTTTGTTCAAAACAGGTTAAATTGAACTTTTAAAAAACTACAAATTATCAAAGAAATCATTCCCTTTATCGTCCGTAATAATGAACGCAGGGAAATTCTTGATCGTAATCTTGCGAACAGCTTCCATTCCGAGTTCTTCAAAATCCACAACTTCTACAGATGTAATATTTTCTTTGGCAAGGATAGCAGCCGGACCTCCGATAGATCCCAGGTAAAAACCACCATATTTCTGACAAGCGTCCTTCACTTCTGTCGAACGATTTCCTTTGGCAAGCATGATCATACTTCCTCCATTTTGTTGGAAAAGGTCTACATAAGAATCCATACGTCCTGCTGTAGTTGGACCAAATGATCCTGATGGCATTCCTTCCGGAGTTTTTGCCGGACCAGCATAATATACTGGATGGTTTTTGAAATAGTCTGGCATTGGTTTACCTGCATCTAACAACTCCTTGATTTTCGCATGAGCAATATCACGAGCAACAATCAGTGTCCCATTTAATTTTAAGCGTGTTTTGATAGGATAGTTTGACAACTCCTTTAACACTTCACTCATTGGTCGATCCAAATTGATTTCAATAGGAGCTTCCAAATGCGGTGGGTTTTCAGGCAATAATCTTCTTGGATTTTTCTCAAGTTGTTCGAGAAACAATCCTTCTTTTGTAATCTTTGCTTTGATGTTTCTATCAGCCGAACATGAAACACCTAATCCCACAGGACAAGAAGCTGCATGGCGCGGTAAACGGATCACACGAACATCATGTGTGAAGTATTTCCCCCCAAATTGAGCGCCAATTTGACTTTGTTGGCAAATCAATTGAACGCGTTTTTCCCATTCTAAGTCTCTAAATGCTTGACCCTGCATATTGCCTTCAGTCGGTAATTCATCAAAATAACCTGCCGATGCTTTTTTTACTGCAGCTAAATTTGCTTCAGCTGAGGTTCCACCGATGACTAATGCTAAGTGATAAGGTGGACAAGCAGCAGTACCGAGGTCTTTGATTTTTTCGCGGATAAATTCCTCCATCGATTTCTCATTCAATAGGGATTTTGTTTTTTGATAGAGGAACGTTTTATTGGCAGAACCTCCGCCTTTTGCCAAAAACAGAAATTCGTAGGTAGCTCCCTTTTTTGCATAAATGTCAATTTGTGCTGGCAGATTTGACCCAGAATTTTTCTCTTCGAACATTGAAATAGGAACAATTTGAGAATACCTCAAATTGCGCTCCTGATAGGTGTTGAAAATTCCTTTTGATAGGTATTCTGCATCGTCAACACCGGTAAATACATTTTCGCCTTTTTTCGCCATCACAATTGCAGTGCCAGTGTCTTGGCAGGATGGTAATTGTCCTTCTGCAGCAACTACGGCATTTTGCAAAAGATTATAGGCCACAAAGCGATCGTTATCCGTTGCTTCAGGATCTTGCAAAATATTGTTCAACATTTGCAAATGTGATGCCCTCAAGTAAAAAGAAACATCCGTCATTGCTTCTTGAGACAAAACTTCCAATCCCTTTGGATCGATGGTTAAAATTTCACGGTCACCAAGTTTCTCAACTTTTACATAATCAGCTGTAACCTTGCGGTATTCAGTTTTGTCATTTTGAATTGGGTACGGGTCACTGTAAAAAAAGTCTGCCATAATTCGCTAAAATTGATTTGTCAAATTTAGCAAAAATGTTCGTCAAAATAAGGTCGATGAAGGGGCCGTTTACTGTTATATCGAATATTTTAAACCAAATAATGCAGTCCTTGAAACGGATGATCTGAATTTAGAATCAGGCATTTGTTGCATGTATAGAGCCGGTCTGAATTCAGCATGAAGACTTGTTTTTGCAAGAAGTGGGCGTTTTTTGCCTAATGTAAAATCTATACCTATCGGGATATAGATACTTGTGCTAAATGCTGACTTGTTTTTGAATACCTCTCCCTCTATTTGCAAACTTATCATACTATTTTCTTGTCCATAAGTCGTTTCAATACTATGACCAATAAAAGTTCTCGAATTGATAGAAAACAACGCATTAAGTCCAATACCAGCGAAAAAGTTTAACCTTTTGTAGTTTGTTGAATATGTAACTGCTGCATCGAGTCCAAGGTTTTCATTTCTTATATCCATCATATACGTTTCATGTCTTGTCGAATCCACATAAAATGTTTGACCCGTAGCAGATGAAGTTAATGTGTCATAAGCACCTGTGCTCTCTGAATGCGAATAAAAGGTTCCAAAAGGCCCCATGCCTTGATAAAGGACTCCTAAGCGAAACATTGCAGGCTTTCCTTTCTTTTTGACGCCCAGATTTAGCGCTAATGTTGATGAGGGTAGCATCTGAAATCCTTGAAGAAATGGATTTTCATTGTTAAAGTTTGCAGGTATATTTTCAATTATTGTTGAGGTGGGATGATAACGTTGAAAATCATTTTTACTTAATTCTTGGTCCAATCGATTTGTCGTTCCGAATGAAACAGAAGCTTCAACAATTCGCCAATTTCTGGAGATGCTGTCTTTCGTCTGTGCCTGTGCACTTGCGCAAAAAACAATAAGTGTCAAGGTTAAAAATTGAGTTTTCATGGTTCTGAGTTTTTTGGTATAACGTCATGAAATGATTTGATATTGTTTATGTCCGCTATTTAAGAACCATTTTGCTTGAATTTACTATCTTCGCAACCGCTAATTTTCAAGGAAAGATGACAAATAAATATCCTGAATACAGAGGGTTGAACCTTCCAAATGTTGCAAAATCAGTTTTGGAGAAATGGCAACAAGAAAAGGTTTTTGAACAGTCCATTGCTGCTCGCGAGGGGAAAACACCATATATTTTCTTCGAGGGTCCTCCATCTGCAAATGGATTACCTGGAATTCACCATGTCATGGCGCGTTCCATCAAGGATATTTTTTGTCGCTACAAGACCTTGAAAGGTTTTCAAGTGAAACGCAAAGCAGGTTGGGATACGCATGGTTTGCCCGTTGAATTGGGAGTAGAAAAAGAACTTGGAATTACCAAAGAAGATATCGGAACGAAAATATCGGTGGATGATTACAATAAGGCTTGTAAAGAGGCCGTCATGCGCTACACGGACATTTGGAACGATCTGACAACCAAAATGGGCTATTGGGTTGACATGGATGACCCATATATTACCTATGAACCGAAGTATATGGAGTCAGTTTGGTGGTTGTTGGGGCAGATGTATGAAAAAAACTTGCTCTACAAGGGCTATACCATTCAACCATATTCGCCAAAGGCGGGAACAGGTCTTTCTTCACATGAATTAAATCAACCGGGGTGTTATAAAGATGTATCGGACACAACTGTTGTCGCTCAGTTTAGAATAAAAGAGTGGAATGAAACAGCAGCATTTGCCCATTTGCAAGGCGGAAAAACCACACATTTCCTTGCATGGACAACCACACCTTGGACTTTGCCTTCCAATACAGCTTTGTGCGTCGGACCAAAGATTGAATATGTATTGGTACAATCCTATAATCAATACACCTACGAACCAATCTCAGTTATTCTTGCAAAGAATTTGGTGGAATACCAGTTCAGCAAAGGTTTTCAAGCAGTTGAGTCAGCAAATGAATTAACAAATTATACTGCTGGTGACAAAATAGTGCCGTATTTCATCGCAGGTGAATGCCTTGGGTCCGATTTGATTGGAATTAAATATGAGCAATTGTTGCCCTATGCTTTGCCGTCGGAAAAACCTGAAGAAGCATTTCGAGTAATTGGAGGTGACTTCGTAACGACTGAAGATGGAACCGGAATTGTACATATCGCTCCGACTTTTGGAGCGGACGATGCCCGAGTTGCTTCTGATGCAGGTGTGCCAGCTATGTTGGTTGCAGACGACAAAGGGAATTTGGTGCCATTGGTGGATCTTCAGGGGAAATTCAGACCAGAAATGGCTGAAATGGCCGGAATCTATGTAAAAAACGAATACTACAGCGATGGTGAAGCGCCTGAACGTTCAGCAGATGTGCAAATCGCAATCAAATTAAAAACTGAAAACAAAGCGTTTAAAGTAGAAAAATATGTCCACAGTTATCCGCATTGCTGGAGAACAGACAAACCGGTATTGTATTACCCATTGGATTCTTGGTTTATTCGTGTGACGGATGTGAAAGAACGCATGATCGAGCTCAACAATACCATCAATTGGAAGCCCGAATCAACAGGTTCAGGGCGTTTTGGAAAGTGGCTTGAAAATGCAAACGATTGGAACCTTTCTCGTTCCCGTTATTGGGGTATTCCTATTCCGATTTGGTCGACAGAAGAGGGCGATGAGCGGATTTGTATTTCTTCAGTTGAGCAATTGAAGGCTGAAGCCCAAAAAGCTGTTGATCTTGGTTTCATGGAGTCAAATCCACTTGCTAGTTTTGATGCGGGTATCATGAGCACTGACAATTATGCTAAAATCGACTTGCACAAAAATTATGTTGACAACATTACATTGGTTTCCCCAACTGGTAAGCCAATGAAACGTGAATCTGACTTGATTGATGTGTGGTTTGATTCAGGTGCGATGCCTTATGCACAGTGGCATTACCCATTTGAAAACAAAGAATTAATTGACAATCACAAAGGATATCCGGGTGATTTTATTGCTGAAGGAGTGGATCAAACGCGCGGTTGGTTCTATACTTTACACGCAATTGCTACAATGGTATTTGATTCGGTAGCATATAAAAATGTTGTTTCAAACGGGCTCGTTTTAGACAAAAACGGACAAAAAATGTCCAAGCGTTTAGGCAATGCGATTGATCCATTTACGACGTTGGAAAATTATGGAGCAGATGCTACCAGATGGTACATGATCACCAACGCGCAACCTTGGGATAATTTGAAGTTTGACTTAGAAGGTGTTGCAGAAGTACAACGTAAATTTTTTGGAACACTTTACAATACCTATTCGTTTTTCTCATTGTATGCCAATATTGACGGATTCGATTATTCATCTCAAAATGTTCCGTTGAGCGAGCGACCAGAGATTGATAGATGGATTTTGTCTAAGTTGAACTCCTTAATTGGAGAGGTGGATGCGGCGTACAATGATTACGAACCAACCAAAGCTGGCCGATTGATTCAAGATTTCGTGAGTGATCAACTTTCTAATTGGTATGTAAGATTGTGTCGTCGTCGTTTCTGGAAGAGTGACGATGCCAAGGATAAAACATCAGCATATCAAACCTTGTATACTTGTTTGGAAACAGTTGCAGTGCTTGGATCACCTATCGCGCCGTTCTTTATGGATCAATTATTCTGTGATTTGAACGCCGTAACTAAAAAACATGCTGCAACATCCGTTCATTTGGCTGATTTCCCAATTGTAGATCAATCAGTTATCAATTTGGATTTGGAAGCACAGATGGATATTGCACAACGAACATCTTCGTTGGTGCTTGCATTGCGCAAAAAAGAGAAAATCCGCGTGCGTCAGCCATTGCAGAAAATAATGGTGCCTGTGTTGAATGGTTCTTTTGCTCAAAACATCATGCATGTGAAGGAGTTGATTCTTTCTGAGGTAAATGTGAAGGAATTGGAATTGTTAGAAGAAGGCAATGGGATGCTTGTGAAAAGTATCAAACCTAATTTTAAAACAATCGGTCCGAAATACGGAAAACAAATGAAAGCCATTGCAGCAATGGTAGCTCAATTATCAGCAGATGATATTTCTGCAATTGAATCTAACAATGGCTGGAACGGACAAATTGAAGGTGCTGATATAGTTTTAGATCTGAACGATTTTGAAATTGCCGCTCAAGACATTCCCGGATGGCTCGTTGCTTCTGAAGTAGGGTTGACGGTTGCTTTGGATATTACATTGACCGATGATTTGAAAGCAGAGGGAATTGCCCGTGAGTTGATAAACCGTGTTCAGAATTTACGCAAAGATTCAGGATTGGAAGTAACAGATAGAATCTTGTTAAAAGTGGAAACGAACGATTTGATACGTCGGGCAATTAGTCAAAACAAAGAATACGTCTGCAATGAGGTATTGGCAAATGATATCCTTTTTGATGCAGTGAGCAGTTCAGCCTTGATTACAGATCTGGAAACAGAAGCGGACACGAAGATTGACCTGGTAAAGGACTGATTTAGAAATGAATAGATATCCAAATCAATAGTGCCCCAAAAGAAACCAGTGCAAAAAGAAGTTCCAGTAAAACTGGTCTCCCTTTGTATTTGCCTTTGTCTCGGTGTTTCTTAATTAAACTCGCCAAAACAATAAAAGGTGAAACGACATCTGTCACGAAAAGTACAGCAAGTCCAATCAAGGAAACGGCTCCAGATGGGTCTATTAATGTTAGAAGTAAAGTGAGTCCTGCTATCGCAAAGCCAGTAATGAAAAAACCACGCATGAGCGGTTCTACCACAACCTCATTTGAGACATTTTCTTCATAATCCTGATTGATTGATACATCATTTTTCAGTTGCTTGTTTTCATTTTCCAGTTCATTGTTTTTTGCTTTCAACGCTTCATTTTCAGCTTCAAGCCGCTGCTGTTCTTTCGCGACAAGCTCTTTTTCATACGCCTCTTTACCAGTGCGGTATTTCTCAAGGTTTTCCTCACGTTCTTTTTGCAATTCCTCGGGTGTTTTGTTTTCAAAAATGGACCCGTTGGCGTAGTTTATTGTTTTTACCTCCGATCTATTTAAATTGTCACTTGTAAAACTTGAACCTTCGCAAGGTACAACGTAAATCTTCTTGCTATCGATGCGCTGTACGGCAGCTAAAACAATGGAATCATCCTTCTTATGAATCGTGTCGCAGGGTTCAATTGGCTCATTGTTCAAATTGATAGCATCATCATTGGCACTTGCAAAGTCCTTTTTCCATTCCACAGCATAGCCTTTGGTGAAATGTCGTTTCTGAATAGTGCAACTTGAGACGATGAGAACTAATAAGACTAGAATTCTTGCCATATAACTGAAATTTTGGATTTTCAATAGTACCTTTTGAATTTCAAATATATTGATTCTGTTGGTTTTAAATAGGTGCAGGTAAAACAAAAAATGCCGAGTATTACCCGGCATTTTCATTTATTTGTTGGTTGTCTTATAAATCAAATTTGATTCCCTGCGCAAGCGGTAAGCTGTCAGAATAGTTGATCGTATTTGTTTGGCGACGCATGTAAACTTTCCACGCATCAGATCCAGACTCACGTCCACCACCTGTTTCTTTTTCACCACCAAATGCACCTCCAATTTCAGCACCAGATGTTCCGATGTTTACATTTGCGATACCACAGTCAGAACCAGCATTCGAAAGAAATGCCTCAGATTCTTTCAAATCGTTTGTCATGATTGCAGAAGATAGACCTTGTGGAACATTGTTTTGCAATTTAATCGCATTTTCAACACCGCCACTGTATTTCATGATGTACAAGATGGGTGCAAATGTTTCGTGCTGTACAATTTGGAAATGGTTTTCAGCTTCAACGATTGCCGGTTGAACGTAGCATCCTGACTCATAGCCTTCTCCAGTTAATACACCACCTTCTACCAATAATTTACCGCCTTCTTTGGTCGCTTTGTTCAATGCATCCAAATACGCTTCTACAGCAGCTTTATCAATGAGTGGCCCAACATGGTTGTGCTGATCCAAAGGATTTCCAATTCTCAATTGAGCATATGCTTTTACCAATGCTTCTTTTACTTTATCGTAAACACTGTCGTGAATAATCAATCGGCGAGTAGAAGTACAACGTTGACCAGCAGTTCCTACAGCACCAAAAACAGCACCAGGAACAACCATTTTCAAATCAGCAGAAGGTGTAATAATGATGGCATTGTTTCCACCTAATTCAAGTAAGGATCTTCCCAATCTTGCTCCAACTGTTGCTCCAACAGATTTACCCATTCGTGTAGATCCTGTTGCAGAAATCAATGGCACTCGCGTGTCTTCGGACATCAATTTTCCTATCTCAGCGCCACCAATCACTAGACCTGAAACTCCTTCAGGAACACCATTTGCGTCAAAAACTTCTTTAGTAATTTGCTGACATGCAATTGCTGTAATTGGTGTTTTTTCAGATGGCTTCCAAACACAAACATCTCCACAAACCCACGCCAATGCAGTGTTCCAATTCCAAACAGCTACTGGAAAGTTGAATGCAGAAATAATTCCTACAATTCCAAGCGGGTGGTATTGCTCATACATTCTATGTCCCGGACGCTCAGAATGCATTGTCAAACCGTATAACTGACGTGATAATCCAACTGCGAAATCACAGATATCAATCATCTCCTGAACTTCTCCAAGTCCTTCCTGAAGAGATTTCCCCATTTCGTAAGAGACCAATTTTCCAAGGGGCTCTTTGTAAAAACGAATTTTTTCTGCTAATTGACGAACGATTTCACCTCTTTTTGGAGCTGGTATAGTTCTCCAAACTTTGAACGCTTCTTGTGCTTTTAAAATCACTGCTTCGTAATCAACTTCTGTTGCTGCATTGACTGTAGCGATAAGTCGACCATCAACTGGAGAATACGATTCAATACGCTCACCACGTGTTTTAAACCATTTTCCACCCGTAGAGGCACCATTGTTTATTTCTTGTATTCCAAGTTGAGAAAGGATTTCCTGAATCCCCTGATCTGTCATTACTTCGGTCATGCGGTTAATCTTTAAGTTCAAAGTTGCCGCAAAATTAAGTTAAATATCCGTCTTCAGCCAAAAGTTATAGCGAGAATGTACACTTAAAAACTGTTAAAAGGAAAATGGATGTCCTTGAGAAGACTTTTTACTTCAGGCAAAGTATTTGTAACTTCGCATTAAAATTCTATTGAAATGAAAATTTTAGCACTCAGTATATTGTTCTTTAGTCTGCTTTCATCATGTGCAGCACTGTATCCTGTTGAAGACACCACAGTTCGATCAGTTCAAATACACGGAACAATACATAAACCGTATTGTGGTGGCGCAAAACCTTCTCCCGATGTAGCTGCGGGTTATTATGAATCAATGACTGGAATTAAGTATAATATTTTTGCTGCAACAGAATTTTCACCAGATCTGCCTGTCTTCAAAGAATTTACATTTGATGAGAATGGTATCATCAACTTGTCGCTCGCTCCTGGAAATTATGTTTTTATGCGTGCGGACAAGCAACTCCCATTGGCTGATTTCATAAAATTGAATGGAGAACTTCCAAATGAGAATTATAAATTGAAAGACAATGCTTGTTTCGCTGCCTGGAAAAACACGGTAGATATCCATTTGACAGTGAAGAATGATACTATTATTGA
>CAISOQ010000167.1 GCA_903887095.1 uncultured Flavobacteriia bacterium | reverse complement strand
GGTTTTTGGCCAGTGCATTTGGTCAATTAGCGGCTGGAAAATTGGGTGCATCAATTGCGCAAATTGATGAGCATGCTGATTTGAGTCAAAAACTTACTGCTTATACAGACGGCTATTTTCAGTTAGCTAATTATGCTTTGATTTCCGGAGTTGTGCTGATAGCAATCACTCCGCTGATCAAACGATTGATGGGTGAAGTGAAATAAATACTACTCTTTGTAGTGTTTTTTCATTGCAGTAACGAGTGCTGCGTAATCCTCTTTTTGCTCCAAGTCATGTATGATTGCCTCGTGATCCGCTTTGTTCCTATTTTGGGATAATTTGTACGAAGCTTCAGTGCGATAGGCCGTTAATCGAAAGCAAAGTATTTCTTTCTTATAGTCGTCTATCAGCTTTTTAGAAAGTTTTGAAAATTCTTTTTTATTGTCTCGATTGCTTTCATGAAGCGTCATTAAGTCAGCTAAATGATTTTCCATTTCAACATCATTCAAGAGGCTTAATGTGCCATAAACATGAATTGCCTGGTAATTCCAAGTAGGAACATTTTCATGGCCATAAACGGATGAACTAATATAACCATTTGGTCCTTGAAAAATGAGCATGGCATTCTTTCCATTTCTCAAAAGCTCACATTGATTGTTTGCTCTCGAAATATGACCTTCAATTACCAATGGTTCTTTCTGACGTATATAGAAAGGTAGGTGCGAAGCTAAGGGCTCGAGTGTCGAATTGGTAGAGATTAATATTCCAAAAGTATTGGATTGAATAAATTCCAATTGTTCCTTTGGATCAACCATTTTAAAATCTTCAGGCGTATACATGTCCAACGTATGAAATTAAGTCTAGCACAATTTCGTATTAGTCGATGTCGATTCCTTGCAATTCGACAAGGTTGTGGTAAATACCTTTCGCATGGATTAATTCATCATGGGTGCCTGATTCTGCGATAATTCCTTGGTTGACCACAAGTATTTTGTCTGCATTCATAATAGTCGATAGCCTATGAGCAATCACAAATGATGTGCGACCAACCATGAGTTTATCCAAGGCATCTTGCACTAATTTTTCAGACTCTGAATCGAGTGCAGATGTTGCTTCATCCAGAATAAGGATTGTAGGGTCCTTGATAATTGCTCGGGCAATTGCAATGCGTTGTTTTTGTCCACCCGAAAGTTGGATTCCTCGGTCTCCAACTTGTGTGTTCAATCCTTCAGGAAAGGAATTAATGAAATCCCAAGCATTGGCTTTTTTAGCCGCTTCTTCGATTTGTTCTTGCGTCGCGTTGGTGTTTCCAAAAAGGATATTTTCCCTTATCGTACCTGCAAATAAAATTACCTCTTGAGGAACGATTGCAATATGGTCTCTTAAATGCTCAATCTCCAATTGTTGCAATGGCACATTGTCGATTAAAATTTGCCCATCAGAAATGGAATAGTAATTCAACAATAAAGACGAAATAGTGGATTTCCCAGAACCTGATGATCCAACAAGTGCAATTGTCTCGTTGCTTCGAGCTGAAAAGCTGATTCCTTTTAATACACTTATATCCTTCCGTTGCGGATAACTAAAGTGTACATTTTTAAACTCCACTGAACCTGTAATGGTTGGTTTTTCTTTTCCATTGTACAATTGTCTTTCGTCATCTCTACCGATGATTTCCATTAAATTTTCAGTAGCACCAATCGACTTTTGAATACTCGCATACAAATCAGGAAGCGAGCCGATAGAGGCGCCCATCATTATCGTATACATGATAAACGAGAAAAAGTCTGTAGATGACAATTCTGGGTTAGGGCCTTGTGTCATCAATAATCCCCTCCATATGATAAAGACAATCGCTCCAAATAAGCAGAAGATGATGAAAGAGACAAATAAACCTCTCCACAAACCGCTTTTTACATTGAGGGCACGAATTTCTTCAATTGCTTTCCCATAATTACCGAGAATAAATGCCTCATTTGTGAAAGATTTGACATTCGATATTCCGGTAAGGGCTTCTTCGATAATTGAATTGGAGTTGGCAGCTTGGTCTTGCGACTTTTTCGATAGTTTGCGAATGAAACGACCGAAAAAAACAGCGATTACGGCCATGATAGGTACTGTTGACAACATGATCAATGCTAATTTCCATGAAAAGATCAAGATGAAAGCAATTCCACCAACAACAATAACTATTTGTCTGAAAAATTCAGCAATGGTAGTTTTGAGGGTTTCTTGAATTTGAGTAATATCCGAAGACATTCTGCTCGTTAATTCTCCAACTTTGTTTTGGTTGAAGAAATCCATTGGCATGTAAATTAACTTTGAGAAAGCTGCTTTGCGAATATCTTTTAATGCGTTTTCAGTTACGTTTGTGAATATTACTACTCTAAAATAGGAGAATACTGCTTGAGCTGCGAACAAAACGAATAGCGCAATGGCAACATCGTTTATATTGCGCATGTTGATCAATTTTATCGAATCAGAAAGGGAACTCGTTGTGCTGGTTGTTCCTCCTCCCAAAAGTTGTCCCATCATGAATGGGAATATCAAACCAACAGAAGTTGATAAAATAAGGAAGATCCAACCAATCAAGAAAGCAAAGCGGTAGGGGCGAAGGTAATGGAATATTCCTTTCGCTTTTTGAATGCTGTCTTTTGAAAGTTTGACTTTTTCGGTTTTATTTTTCTTTGGTCTCAACATTTTTTTGTCGCGTGTTGAGTGCAAAAATACGCTTACCGCTCAGGAAAAAATTGTTTTTTTGCTTTTTTATTTTGAAAGAGTTTGATTTTTCCGAAAATCATCTATCTTTGCAATCCGAATTTTTGAGAAAAAACGCAATTAAAGAATACAGGTCATGAAAAGAACGTTTCAACCGTCAGTAAGAAAAAGAAGAAACAAGCATGGTTTCAGAAGCCGAATGGCAACCAAAAATGGTCGTCGTGTACTGGCGGCTCGTCGTCGTAAAGGTAGAAAGAAACTAACTGTTTCTGATGAGCCAATGCACAAGCGTTAATAGAAACGTTTGACTGGAAATATTTCAACCGATGCTGTTTTAGCATCGGTTTTTTTTTGCTTTAAATTGTCAAAATAGGAAGGTAAATGCTTTTTTGAAATCAACTTTTTCATTAACTTAAGGTAACATAACAACCTAAATAGACCTACCTTATGTTAGTAAAAACCTTTAGTAGTGCCGTTTTTGGCATTGAAGCAACCACCATCACCGTTGAAGTAAATCTTGGGATTGGAATTAATTTTTACATGGTCGGATTACCCGACAGTGCTGTAAAAGAAAGTCAGCAAAGAATACGCGCTGCATTTACCAACAATGACCTTAAATTTCCGGGCAGAGAATTGACCATAAATTTGGCTCCAGCCGATATGCGGAAAGAAGGATCACATTTCGATCTGGCTATTGCTATTGGGATATTGTCTGTTACTGAACAAGTGCAATCCGAACAACTGCAAGATTATTTGTTAGTGGGAGAACTTTCTCTTGATGGGAAATTAAGTCCGATGAAAGGAGTGTTGCCAATTGCTTGACAGGCAAAAAAGGAAGGTTACAAAGGCCTCATTTTACCTGCGGAGAATGCTTCTGAGGCTGCAGTCGTAGAAGGTCTCGATGTGTATGGCATGAGTGATCTGTCATCGGTCGTATCATTTTTTAATGGTCAGTCTACATTTGCACCTTCAATTCCTTCAGTTTCTGATTTGGCGATGAAGTTGAATGTACTACCTGATGTTGATTTTCGGGACGTGAAGGGTCAGATGAATATCAAACGGGCCTTTGAAATCGCTGCAGCAGGTGGTCACAATGTCATTCTAATTGGTCCACCAGGAGCTGGGAAATCCATGCTTGCAAAACGTCTTCCCGGTATCTTGCCTTCGATGTCATTGGAGGAATCTTTGGAGACTACGAAAATTCACAGTGTTGCTGGAAAAATAAGAAGTGAACAAGGTTTGATACGCAGAAGGCCCTTCAGAAAGCCTCATCATACAATTTCAGATATTGGTTTGATCGGTGGGGGAAGCTATCCTCAGCCGGGGGAAATCTCACTTGCTCACAATGGTGTATTGTTTTTGGATGAATTGCCAGAGTACAAAAGAAATGTATTGGAAGTGTTGCGCCAGCCTTTGGAAGATCGAGTAGTGAACATTTCTCGTGCTCGATTTTCGATTGATTATCCTGCTGGATTTATGTTGGTGGCAGCGATGAACCCTTGTCCATGTGGGTATTACAATCATCCCGAAAAAGAATGCGTTTGTGGTCCGGGAATGGTGCAGCGCTATTTAAGTAGAATATCTGGACCATTGCTAGATCGAATAGATTTACATGTTGAAGTTACACCAGTGACTTTTGATGAATTGACCTCAGATTGCGTTTCCGAATCAAGTGATGAGATACGGAGAAGGGTGGAGCGAACAAGAGATATTCAACATCAGCGATATGACGTTAGAAACGGTATTCATGCCAACGCAATGATGTCAAAACGTGATTTGGAAAAGCATTGCAAAATTGATAAAGATGCAGAAAATCTTCTTCGGCAAGCGATGGATAAGATGGGGCTGTCGGCAAGAGCCTATGATCGTATTTTGAAGGTGGCGAGGACAATAGCAGATTTGGAATCTGTTGCCGATATTCAGACCCAGCATGTCGCGGAGGCTATTCAGTTCAGAACACTTGATCGATTGGATTGGTCCGCTTAAAGATATATTGCAACTATCAATTTTGAGTTATTTAATTGTTCTTCATTTAATTGCGTTTTATTTCAGTTTAATGTATTTTTAAATCCTAAACGAATAGTTAAAATTATGACACTACGACTGCTTGCAACGGTTTTTGCACTTTGCGGAAGCTTAATCTCTTTTAGCCAATTCAATATTGGTCATACCACGATAACTTTTAATGATCCTTCTCGCACCGGAGGGTATGGATCAGGCGGAGGTGCAGGAAGGCAAATTCAAACAGAAATTTATTATCCTGCAGCAACCACAGGGGATAATACCGCAATTTCCTCTGGAAATTTTCCAATAATTGTTTTCGGTCATGGTTTTGCAATGGCATGGGATGCTTACCAAAATATATGGGAGCATTATGTGTCACTTGGCTATGTAATGGCATTTCCAAGAACGGAGGGTTCGCTCATTCCATCTCCTGTGCATGCTGATTTTGGATTGGATTTAAAGCTTGTAGAACAGCGTATGCAGGCTGAAAACAGCTTATCTACTTCAATTTTTTACCAGCACCTTTCTGCGAATTCTGCAATCATGGGCCATTCAATGGGTGGTGGTGCAACAATTTTGGCAGCTCAAAATAATTCAAGTATCAAAACAATTGTAGGACTTGCCCCCGCGGAAACAGACCCATCGGCAATTGCTGCAGCCGCG
>CAISOQ010000166.1 GCA_903887095.1 uncultured Flavobacteriia bacterium | reverse complement strand
TTGATTCAGCAAAACTAAAACCGAATTCACTTAATACGTTATTAACCTCAACAGATCCAACGGGAACCTTACAAACCACATAATCAAATTCTCCAGCAATAGCAGAAAACTTTTCTTTATTTATTGTCTCACTTTCCGAAAATGTTATTTCAACGGTAGTCTTGCCTAAATTCCTTTTTTCCCAATAAGCATCAATCACTTTCATTAAAATTCATTTTCTTAGAAACAATGTATAACGGCCGCTCTTTAACCTGATCAAAAATTTTTCCAATGTACAACCCAAGGACACCTAAAACCAATAAAATCAACCCGCCTACAAACCAAATAGAAAAAATCGTTGAAGTGTAACCCGGAACTTTAATCAATCCAGATAAATGAGCTGTCAAATTGTAAATCGCCAGCAGAAATGAAATAAAGGAAATTAAAAACCCGAATTTGACAGTCAATTTAAGCGGTTTGTTACTATTCGATAAAATAACATCCAAACTTAAATTAATTAATTTAGACCATGAGTATGACGACTCGCCATTGAACCTTGAAGCGTGCTCCACATCTACAAAACTTCCATTAAACCCCACTTGTTGGAGCAACGACGGAAAAGATCTGGAAAACTCTCTCATTTCCAACACAGCTTGAATGACTTTTTGATGGTATATACCAAAATTAGCGACGCTTTGATCAGATTTGAATCCACTAAAATATTTATAAACACTATGGAATAGTCCTGAAGTCATTCTTTTAACCCATTTATCTTTTCTTGAAACCCTACGAGCTTGAATAAAATCAAACCCCTCCGATACTTTTTGATATAATTGTGGAATCTCCTCCGGCTGATCCTGCAAATCACAATCCATCACCACAATCCATTCACCTGAAGAAGCTTCTAAACCAGCCGTGATGGCATAATGCTGACCAAAATTTCGGCTCAACTTCACGCCTTTTACTCGATTATCTTTTTCACATTCTTTTGCTATTGCCTCCCAAGAATTTTCAGGACAACCATCTTCTACAAGAATGATTTCAAAATCTTCTGTAATCTCTGAAAGAGTCAAAACAATTCTTCGCACCAGCTCAGGCACAATTGATTTTGCCCTATAAACAGGAGAAACGACTGATATCAATGATTGGGGCATGCACAAATTTAAGGAAAAGAGATCATAAATAGGTCTATTTTGATAATTTTACGCGAAAACATTCGCTTTGTCAGCTTACCCAAGATTCTCCATCATCATTCCAACATTTAATCGTGCTGAATTAATCAGGGAGACGATTGATTCGATAAGTCAACAAACATACGAAAACTGGGAGTGTATTGTGGTGGATGATGGATCGACTGACAACACACGTGCCATAATTGAAGAATTCAGTAAGGTTGAACCAAGGATTAAGTATGTGCATCAAGAAAATGCTGAGCGAAGTGCGGCTCGAAACAACGGTATTGAGCATGCAAAAGGAGAATGGATCTGTTTTCTAGATAGTGATGACCATTTTTTACCAGGGAATCTGGCAGAATTTTACAACTTTATCCAAACTAAGCATGAAGAAAAGTGCATGGTAATCAACCAAGCGCTCATTGTTAGTTCTGATAAATCAACGCCAACTTGCTTGGATCAACCTGATTCCAACCCGATTGAATTCCTTCTTATAAACCCAGTAACACCCAGCAGAGTATGTGTACACAGGGACATTGTTCAACAAATTCGTTTTGATGAAGACATTGTCATTGTTGAGGATGCCGTATTGTGGCTTAAAATTGCGTCTAGCTATCCGGTGTATGTGTCAAACCACATCGGTGTCAAATACCATCTGCATGATTTCAATTCTGTCAACAGAAAGGGCACGGGTTCAATAAAAATGTATAACGGCCTGCGCTTGGCAAAGAAGAAATATCCGGAAATTTTTAAGAAAATTTCAAGAAACGTATACCGCGACTGGATGAGCCGGATTATGACCAATATAGCGTTTCATCATTTGCTGAATAACCGAAAGTTTACTGCAGTTACCTGGATTCTAAAGGCTATTACAATGCAACCAGCGCATGAGCAAACAAAGTATAGAATTAATTTAATTTATAAATTAGTATCTTTTCAGAAAGTTGACAATGAATAAATGGAGATTACTTGCTTCTAAGGTTTACCGTTTTTTTTATCCCATTGATCTTGTTACAATGTATCGAAGAATGGGCGTGAAAATTGGTGAAAAATGTCACTTTCAGTTTGATGTAATAATAGATCACTCTCATTATTGGTTAATCGAAATTGGAAACAATGTAACATTGGCCCCTCGTGTACACATCCTCTCACATGACGCGAGCACCAAACTATTTCTCAATTACACACGAATTGGTAAGGTTACGATTGGTAACAATGTTTTCATCGGTGCAAATTCAATCATACTTCCAGGTGTTCATATCGCAGACAATGTTATTGTGGGTGCAGGAAGTGTTGTATCGAAAAGTATACCTGAGAACTCTGTTTATGCCGGGAATCCAGCAAAATTCATCTGTTCGTTAGACGATTTTTTAACGAAACACAAAAATCAAATGGGTCACTGTCCTGTTTATGATGAATCGTTTACCCTCCGTCAACAGGTGTCTGAGGAACAAAAAGTACAAATGTTAACTGAATTAACTGAGTCCAGAAATACTGGATATATAGTTTAACTGAATCGCAAATTATGTGTGGAATTGCCGGCATCTTAAATCATCAGAAAACGATCTCTATTGTTGATTTGAAGCGCATGACTGATGTGATTCATCACCGAGGTCCGGATGGCGAGGGGCAATGGATAAATAGTGATTCATCGGTTGGTCTGGGGCATCGCCGTCTGGCAATTTTGGATCTTTCTGAAAATGGTCATCAACCAATGCATTTCGGAAATAATCGATTTACCATAACGTTTAATGGTGAAATTTACAATTATGAAGAATTAAAAAAATCACCCCATTTAGCAAACATTTCCTTTCGTTCAGACTCGGACACAGAGGTGCTGGTTGCTTTGTACGCAAAACTTGGCGCATCCTGCCTGGAATTACTTGAAGGCATGTTTTCCTTTGCCATCTGGGATGAGCAAGAAAAACAGCTCTTTTGCGCGAGGGATCGCTTTGGAGAAAAGCCTTTTTATTTTGCATACGAAACCGGTGCACATTTTGTTTTTGGGTCAGAAATCAAACAACTCTTTGAATGGGGAATAAAAAAGGAAGCAAACAACGCACTTTTGCTCCAATATCTTCATAATAACAACATTCTGCACGACCCTACTCGTCCTGATCTCACCTTTTACAAAAACGTTTTCAGTTTAGAACCAGCACATTTCATGGTAATTGATAGCAACCTGAATCTTACGAAAAAAAGGTATTGGGACTTGGATATTGACATTGAAAACACATCAATCACTCTAACAGAAGCAGCAGAAAAGTTTTATGAACTTTTTGAACGCTCAGTGAAAATGCGCTTGCGCTCAGATGTTCCTGTGGGATCAAGTCTTTCTGGAGGATTAGACAGCTCTGCCATTGTATGCATGGTCGATAAGTTAACAAAAAATGAAACCATCGATCGAAAAACTTTTTCTGCTCGCTTTCCTAATTTTGCTCGGGACGAAGGAAAATTTATGCACTATGTGGTTGAGCGCACCAATGTAGAACCACATTACACTTTTCCTACTGCAGCGCTGTTCTCCCAAGAATTTAATCGCCTATGTTACCATCAGGAAGAACCATTCAATGGTCCGAGCGCATTTGCCCAATGGGAGGTGATGAAACTGGCTAAAAGCCAAAATGTGACCGTTTTACTGGACGGCCAGGGAGCGGATGAATCTTTAGCCGGATACCATTATTATTACGAAACGTACTTAAAAGAGCTCCAACTTAAAAAATCCGAAAAGTATTTTACTGAATTGGCCGCATACCGAGAATTTCACAATCCCTACTATTTGAAAGAGCAAACTGAATTGCCTCTTGGAACTAAAGAAAAGCTGAAATCCCTGCTTAGGCCGGCCTATAGAAAACTATTTCCGCTGCCTCAAGAAAAAACTTACCTCTCCACAGATTTTCTCAACACAGATTTTATAAGACAATTTGATAATACAATTGCATTGCAAGGACATCAAGGAG
>CAISOQ010000165.1 GCA_903887095.1 uncultured Flavobacteriia bacterium | reverse complement strand
CTGGTTGAAGAGCAATTTGATACAAGCCTATTTGGATGGTACTATTACCAGTTCAACGAATTTTGGCATTATGCGAACACTTCCCTTCTCAATGGAACATTAGATTTTTTAGAATCTACATCCGGGCCAAATTGGGTTCAACTCAATTTCTTCGTTGATCAAATTTCAGAGCAACTCATTGCTAAATTTATTGAAGGAGGATATTCAAATGCTCGAAACCAAACACTCAAAGAGTTTTTAACTCAATTTGAAGGAGATGAATACCAATGGCTGAGTAATTCAGGAAAAAACTCGAAAATCAATCGCATTTATACTGGATTTCTATTGATGTTTTCACAGTTTGTCAATAATACGGATGAACTTGCAAAACTCAAGGAGTATGGCGAAAACAATGAATTGGCAAAAGACGGTGAAGGCGCAGGATATTTCCTTTTACAGTTCAAATCTAAATTGGAAACTCCATTAATTTCTTTTCTCAGAGAATATTTATTCAAGAATATAATCTACCGACACCAATATGTCGCTTTCCGAAAAATACGTGGAGGAGGATTATCAACACAGAAATTCATTATTGAAGATCAACATATCCGATATCTTGGGAATTTTGAGGCTGGTTATACGGGGCCAAGAATTGGAAGTTTAATCTCCTTTTTGAAAGACTTGAATATCTTATCTGAAGATAACCACCTAACAGATCACGGATCTGAATTGTTAACTCAAATCAATTCAGATAATGCTTGACAGAAGGAACATACTGGATTTAATCGGTAAAAACAGGGGGAAATATCATTCTTGCGTAATTACCTGTTATTCACTTGACTTTTCATTTTTTGAAGAAAGGGTACTTCCAACTCTGCGCCTTGCTAATATTAAGAATGTCAATATTCTTGCTGACGGGCATTATTTAGAAATGGTTCAGGAAACAACCACGGGTAAAGAGTTCAAGCACAATAAAACCTACAATTTTCAACCGGTATATGAGACAGGTGTTTTTCATCCGAAAATCATCCTTTTGACGGGTGTGAAACATGGCCTATTAATTATTGGATCAGGAAACATAACTTCATCCGGACTTAGTACCAACGATGAAATATGGGGAGCTTTTCATCTGGATAACATTGAAAATGAAAATGCACCACTTTTCGGAAATGTATGGGAATACCTGCAACCATTCCTTAATAAATCACTTGGTTTCATTCCACAGAAAATAGAATGGATGCGGAAACATTCTCCTTGGCTTGCCGAATTACCTACTATTTCTGATTGGATCAAGTTGGATAGTATCGGCGCTGAAATTAAGTTCATTGGAAATACGACTCAGTCAAATACGTTCAGTGAGTTATCCTCATTGTTGCCCACTGAACAAGCAAAGGAGCTAACAGTAATCTCTCCTTATTACGACAAGTCGGGAAAGCTGATTATGGAATTAAAAAATAGATTCCAGCCAAAATCAACCAAATGCATCGTAGACGAAAACTCTGGTTTATTGCCAACTGAGATTGAACCGGATTCGCAAATCAACTTTTACAGCTGGGCTGAATGTAAAGCCGACTATAACGATATCTATAATCGTCTGCACGCAAAGATCTTTCACTTTACATATTCTAAAGAAGAGTATCTGCTCTTGGGAAGCGCTAATGCTACAATGGCAGCAATGGGTTCTTCTACGAGTAAAGCCGCAAATGGGGAAGCAGGAGTTTTACTCAAGAGGAATAATAACGAAAAAACATGGCTGGAAGAGCTAAAAATAAATATCCCATCAAGCAGTATTGAACTGCAAGAGAAGCAAACACGGGGAATTGGTGAAAGCTCTGTACCGAAAATTAACTATAAATACCGTGTTCTTTATGCTGAATTGAGATCTAATGAAATTACGATTTACCTCAATAAGGAGAGTTCAGGACAGGTTTCAGTTAATGTGGTAAACCGGGATGATATCACTATTCAAAATACCATTAAGGAGGTTAATGGTGACATTATCGTTATCTCACTGCAAGATCCAGATGGAGCGTTCAAACTGTATGTTCAGGAAGATCTTGAGCGGATAAGCAACTTTTGCATAATCCACAGACTTGAAGCATTACTTCGTTGTAATCCTGATCCTAAACAAGAAAAATTAGATACTTTACTTGAAGAGGATTTTGAGGACGGAGAAGGAATCACGGATTTATTGCAGTTCGTTGATTACAATTGGGCAGACGAAGAAGAAGGAGTTGCTAAAACAATAGTTGCACATGGAGGTTTTGCGAATAAAAAAACCTCTGATATTGAGGAAGTAAAACATTACGAAGTACTTAATTCGAAAGATTTCAATAAGGTAAGTGCAGAATCACTCCTAAAACAAAGTGGAGAATTATCAAATTCTACCGTTAAAATTGCAGAGTTTCTGAACTTATACTCAGCTGGAGCATTCACTAAAGAAGAATCCTTCTCAGAAAGTGAAGAACAAAAGCTATTTGAAGATGAAGAGCAATTAGGTGAAGGTGGTGAAGCCGAAAACACCGCTCGCAAAAGAACGCAAGGAAGTAAGGAAAAATCGGCAATGATCAAATACTTCAGTAAGTTAAATGAGATATACACTAAAAAGCTTCAAGGGCTTTACGGAACCGGTGTATTAACGGAAATCCAAAGTCCACCGATCACCATACGATCTATCTCCAGTATTCTGATTGCTATATACCTGATACAATTGAAGTACGGTAAGAGGTTTACTGTTCTCACAAATGAAAAAAACGAATCGGGAGATACAATTATCAAAGAAGAAACATACATCAATGCAGGTAGCAAAGGGGAACCAGTTGATAGTGTTAAAGGCTTCCTTTTGAACATTCTTGGAAAATACCTTCTTCTTTCAAACGAAGGAGTAAAGACATATGAATTTGAAATTCTTAATCAGAAGATATTGAGAAGCAATAAGCAGCTTTTGCAGAAATCGTTAATGTTAGTCTTGAATGTACCATGGAAAGAAAATGAACGATTGGATCGTGATCTTTTAATACTGAATTGTTTGCATTTCACTTTAGGAGAAAAGCTTCTTATTCAAGAGAATTATGATGAACTTTCCTCAAAATTAGATGATTTCAATTTGAAATCTTCGTTTCTAATTCCGGATTTTCATGATCAACTCATTGAGTTTAAGGAAAACCTATTGCCAAAATATTTGCGTTGGCTGAAAAGCTTTTCGGATAAAGAATCAGGTAGAAAAAAACTAATACATCCAACCTCTGATTTAAAATACGGTAACATAATATTCAACAGTAAAATTGGATTCAATGCAATCAGAAAAGTAAATCCAGACGATATCCGGTTTAGACTTCATTTGAGTCGGGCTGGTTTTCCTTTTATTGACGGGGAATTTAAACTCAAAGATTTACAGTTCGGAACCCAATGCATTTTGTTCCAGTAATGACTTAATTTAATACAATGACCAAACTCTTTGAAGACGACATAGAACAATTAGCCATCGAGGAATTACAAGCCTTTGGTTACCATTATATCTATGGTCCAGATATAGCTCCTGATGGGGAATTTCCAGAACGTGAATCCTACAAGGATATTTTGTTAAAAAATCGTCTTAAAGATGCCATTAGCAAACTGAATCCATCAATTCCTATAGATGCACAATTAGATGCTTTTAACCAAATACAACGAATAAACTCACCCGATATGCTCACGAACAATGAGCAGTTCCACACGCTTCTTACAGATGGAATAAATGTGGTTTATCAAAAAAATGGAGAACAACGTGGTGATAAAGTTTGGTTGGTCGATTTCAATGAGCCTGCTAATAATGAGTTTTTAGTGGTCAATCAATACACTATCATTGAAGAAAACACGAACAAAAGACCTGATATTATCCTTTTTGTCAATGGTATTCCATTAGTGATAATAGAATTGAAAAATGCTGTGGATGAAAACGCAACGGTTAAGTCGGCATATAAACAATTAGAAACCTACAAAGCAACCATTCCAAGTTTATTCACCTACAACAGTATTTTAGTTATATCTGATGGTTTAGAAGCAAAATCAGGTTCATTGTCTGCTGGTTTTTCAAGGTTTTTAAGTTGGAAAACGTCAGATGGTGTAACCTTAGCTTCTCGTTTAGATACAGAATTAGAAGTATTACTGAAAGGGCAATTAAATCCACATACACTTTTAGACCTAATACGATTCTTCATTGTATTTGAAAAGAACAAAAAAGAAGATTTGAAAACAGGTCTAGTGACTATTGAAACCGTGAAAAAAGTAGCTGCTTACCATCAATACTATGCAGTAAACAAAGCGGTTGAAAGCAGTGTTAAAGCCTCTCAGGAAAACGGTGACCGTAAAGGAGGTGTTGTATGGCATACCCAAGGATCCGGAAAATCATTATCAATGGTTTTTTACACTGGGAAAATAGTTCAGCGTTTGAACAATCCAACCATTTTGGTAATAACGGATAGAAACGATTTAGATGACCAGTTATTTGACACATTTGCAGCTTCCAAACAATTACTCCGTCAAGTTCCTGTTCAGGCAAATGATCGCCATCATTTAAAAGATTTGTTGAAGGTGGCATCTGGAGGGGTTGTGTTTGCAACAGTCCAAAAATTCCAACCTGAAGAGGGTAATATTTATGAAACGTTGACTGAACGCAAAAACGTAATTGTGATAGCTGATGAGGCTCACCGAACCCAATATGGTTTCAAAGCGAAAACGGTTGATGACAAAGATGAAAATGGAAATGTAATTGGGAAGAAAATCGTTTATGGTTTTGCCAAATACATGCGTGATGCTTTACCAAACGCTACTTATCTTGGGTTTACCGGTACACCAATTGAAAATACCGATGTCAACACTCCAGCTGTATTCGGAAACTACGTCGATATCTATGACATAGCGCAGGCTGTTGACGATGGAGCTACTGTTCGCATCTATTATGAAAGT
>CAISOQ010000164.1 GCA_903887095.1 uncultured Flavobacteriia bacterium | reverse complement strand
TGGATTAAAACGCACGGGCTTAGCCATAACAGATGAATTAAGGATCATTGCTGCACCATTGACCGCCATAGATTCAACGAATTTAATGGACTATCTAACGTCATTTTTTCAAAAAGAATCAGTTGAAACGATTGTGCTTGGTGAACCAAAGCGACTGGACAATTCGGACACACATATTTCTGAAAATGTACGATTGCTTAAAGTCGCACTAGAAAATCAATTTCCAGATAAAAAGGTCGTTTTACATGATGAGCGTTTTACCTCAATGATTGCTGCCCGCTCAATGGTGGATGCTGGAATGAATAAAAAGAAGCGCCAAGACAAAGGAAATATAGATATGGTTAGTGCAACTGTTATTTTACAATCTTACATGGATTTTATTTCTTAGTCCAAAAAAACGTTAAGCAGAATACAGACATTCGACCTTTCACTTATTTTTGCAACAAAATTATTTCGATGATCCTTCCAATAGTAGCGTATGGTGATCCGGTTCTAAAAAAGGAAGCGGAGGAAATTGATCAAACTTTTCCTAAACTGAAGGAGTTGATAGGTGACATGTATGAGACCATGTATGCGGCTCAAGGTGTTGGTCTTGCTGCACCTCAGATTGGAAAATCAATTCGAATGTTTGTGGTTGATGGAAGTCCGTTTGCGGATGAAGAAGAAGAGGATGATGAACCAGATCCAAAAGCCGCAGGAATCGAAAATTTCAAAAAGGTATTCATCAATCCAATTATCGAAGAAGAGGAAGGTGAAGAATGGGGTTTTCATGAAGGCTGTCTTTCAATTCCCAAGATACGTGAGGAAGTTTTCCGCAAAGAAAAAGTGCACATATCTTATTACGATGAAAATTTCGAATTTCATGAAGAAGTTTTTGAAGGATATGCAGCACGGATCATTCAGCACGAGTATGATCACGTAGACGGTATTCTATTTACCGATCACCTTTCGCCGCTGAAAAGAAGACTATTGACAAAAAGGCTTCAAAATATTTCAAAGGGAGAAGTAAACGTAGATTATAAAATGAAATTTCCAGTAATTAAAAAAGCCAGATAATATGAACGTATTTTTCAAACCAAGTTTTATTTTGTTTTGCGCAATGTTAGCCTTGTCTATTACATCGTGCGGAGATTCAAATAATGATAAGGCTGAAAAACCATCAAAAGAGCAATTGAAAACACGCATCAAAGTGATGGAGGACTCTTTGAAAGGTTTGCAAGCCAATTTGAATGAAATAAAACAAATTCCAAATCTTACTCATTTTGAATTAATTAATCGTTTGTTGGATTATTACCATAATTACCCAGAGGATGACTATGCAGCAGAATGTTTGGATAAAGTGCATATGAAGTATTCGGGCATGAACATTCACGAGAGAGCCGTTCAATATGCAGATACGCTATTGAAAGAATATCCTAAATACGTAAACAGATCATTGGTTTTAGAAAGTCAAGGCAGTGCTTACGATATTTTCATTCATCCAAGAGATACTTCAAAAGTGCGATATTATTACACGCTATTGATGAAAGAAAATCCAGGGATGGAAAAAGATAAAAAGGAAGGAATTGAAGACCGATTAAAACATTTGAAAATGAACTTCGATGAATTCATTAATTACAAAATGGAGAACATGGACTTACCTTAAATTTGTCTGTTAACGATGTGTTAATTCTAATTTTTGGCCTGAAAATTGTTTTATTTTTACTCAAACAACTTAATTATACAACCATGAAAAAAGTATTTTTCTCTCTATTAATGATTTTCGTTGCTGCAACATTCAATAAAGCTGTTGCACAAACCATTGAAAAAGGTGCGAAGATTGAATTTTCAAAAGAAACGCACGATTACGGAACAATCAAATACGAAGGTGATCCGTATTGTGAATTTGAATTTAAGAACACAGGTGATGAACCATTGATTATTTCTAACGCGAAAGGATCATGTGGGTGCACAGTTCCTGAATGGCCGAAAGAGCCAATTGCACCAGGTGCAAAAGGAGTTATCAGAGTGAAATATGATACAAAACGTCCGGGAGCAATCAACAAAAGTGTTACGATTACCTCAAACGCAATCAACGGTTCTTTTGACGCAACAACTAAAACAAGCACGAACATCTTGAGAATCAAAGGAAATGTACTTCCAGCTCCAGAAGGTCAAGCACCTGTAAATAACTCAGGCGCTCCAACAAATAATTAATTGTGCGATCAGTTCTGCTGATTATACTAATCTTAAATTCCGCCCTTGGGTTCACCCAAGAGGCGGAATTTTTTGTTAAAGGGTCAACCTATAAATTTCCTGATGCCAAAGAAGGCGACCAACTGGAGCATGTATTCATAGTAACAAATACAGGTAAAAAACCTTTACTGATTAGTGCATACGCAGTCGAATGCAGTTGTACTAAAGCCTATTTTTCGAAAGACCCTATACCTCCTGGCGGGTCATCTCAACTAAAAATCACCTTCGATACCGAAGGGAAGTCTTATTTCCAAGATCGTATCGTTTACTTCACTACAAATACGAAGAGAAAAAAGGAAAAACTCCGTTTCAAAGTATTTGTATCGCCTAAATAGGGCCTTACCTTAGTCGTTAAATTGTTGATAAAATTGCCTCAAAGAAGTGGGTAATTTGTATATATTTATACTTCGATTTAACTACCCACATGTACATCATTTTTGATACCGAAACCACGGGTTTGCCCCGCGACTGGAAAGCACCTGTTACTGATACAAGCAATTGGCCAAGAGTGGTGCAGATTGCCTGGCAAGTGCATGATGACATGGGTAGGCTGGTTGAGCAAAAGGATTTTTTAGTCCGACCTGATGGTTTTGACGTTCCTTACGATGCAGAAAGAATTCATGGTATTTCCACAGAGCTTGCATTGAAATATGGTGATTCTTTGGAGGATGTGCTCTTTCTTTTTAACAAAGCACTTGAAAAAGCAGATTTTGTAGTCGGACAAAATGTTGGGTTTGACCTGAATGTTGTAGGGTGTGAATTTATTCGGTTAAATACAAATTCGCGACTTTTGGAAATGCCTGTATTGGATACTTGTACAGAAGCGACAGCTGAACTTTGTCAGTTGCCAGGAGGAAGAGGAGGAAGACCGAAATTGCCAACTTTAACGGAGCTTCATGAGTATCTTTTTCATGAACCATTTGCAGAAGCGCACAATGCAACAGCAGATGTGGAAGCGACAACGCGTTGCTTTTTAGAACTTTTGCGAAGAGAACATTACTCTATTGAACAGCTCAAATGCAAGGAAGATTACCTCCGCGACTTTCGAGAATTAAATACGGAAACAATTGCCTTAATAGGGCTGAAACATTTGAACCTTAAGGAAGAAAGCGCTAAACTCAAACAAGTAAAAACGGAGGGACAAGGTGCTACTTTTCTTAAAAATGAATCAATTTTAGATGTTGCAGACCTCGAATTTGCACACCTTCATAATCATACACAATTTTCAATTCTACAATCGACTATCGATGTAAATGGTTTGGTCGCTAAAACAGCTGAATTGAATATGTCGGCTGTTGCACTTACTGATACCGGAAATATGATGGCAGCCTTTCATTTTGAGAAGGCGGTGAGTGCATACAATAAAAACATCAAAATTGAACGAGAAAAGGCCCTTGAAAATGGTGAGGAGTTTACTAAGAAAGAAATACTTCCAATAATTGGATGTGAATTCAATGTTTGCAGAAACCTCGAGGATAAAACACAAAAAGACAATGGCTATCAAGTGGTCTTGTTAGCTAAAAACAAAAATGGTTACCATAATCTGGTGAAGTTGGCATCAATTGCCTATACAAAAGGAATGTACTATGTTCCACGAATTGACAAGAGGTTAATTGAACAGTACAAAGAAGATCTTATCGTTCTAACGGGTAACATGTACGGAGAAATCCCACAACTCATTTTGAACGTTGGAGAAAAACAGTCAGAGGAAGCATTGTTATGGTGGAAAGAGCTTTTCAAGGAGGATCTTTATATTGAAATAATGCGGCATGGTCAGGAAAATGAAAATAGAGTGAATGAGACTTTAATTAAATTTTCTGGTATTCATGGGGTTAAAATGGTTGCCACTAACAATACCTACTACCTAAGTAAAAAAGATGCCGAGGCACACGATGTATTGTTGTGTGTGAAAGACAATGAATTGGTTGCTACTCCCAAAGGAAGGGGACGTGGATTTCGATATGGATTGGAGAATGAGGAATATTATTTCAAATCCTCCGAAGAAATGAAAGAGCTTTTCGTTGATCTTCCTGAAGCAATTGAGAGCATTTCAGAAATCATTTCAAAGTGTGAACCATATGGTTTAGCCCGTGATGTACTTTTACCAGCATTCGATATACCATTAGAGTTTCAAGATCCCTCAGACAAAGAGGATGGAGGAAAAAGAGGTGAAAATAATTATTTGAGACACCTCACTTATGTAGGTGCTGAAAAGCGCTACAAAGAAATTACTGATGAAATCAAAGAACGATTGGACTTTGAATTGGCAACAATTGAGAAAACGGGATATCCGGGTTACTTCCTAATTGTGCAGGATTTTTGTCAAGCCGCTCGTGATATGGGTGTTTCTGTTGGTCCGGGTCGAGGATCTGCAGCTGGGTCTGCCGTTGCGTACTGCATTGGAATTACCAATGTGGATCCAATTGAATACGATCTTCTATTTGAGCGTTTTTTAAATCCGGACAGAGTTTCAATGCCCGACATAGATATAGATTTTGACGACGAGGGCAGGGGGCGTGTAATTGATTGGGTTATCAATAAATATGGTGCAAATCAGGTGGCTCAGATTATAACCTATGGCACAATGGCAGCAAAATCGTCTATACGAGATACTGCGCGCGTTTTAGATTTGCCATTACCGGATGCCGACCGAATAGCGAAATTGGTTCCAGATATTTCCTTGGGGAAACTCTTCAAAATGAGTGATCCTGAGCTTGCTGATAAATTGAAGAACAACCAAGATGATATTGCGAGAGCGAAACAGCTGAAAGCCATTGCTGATGGGAATAATCTGGAAGCCAAGGTTGTAAAACAAGCGCTTCAGCTAGAAGGGTCTGTGCGAAATACCGGGATTCACGCTTGTGGTGTAATTATTACTCCTGATGACATTACCAATTTTGTGCCTGTTGCAACGGCTAAAGATTCTGAGATGTATTGCACGCAATACGATAATTCTGTAGCTGAATCTGCAGGATTGTTGAAGATGGATTTCTTGGGATTGAAAACCTTGACATTGATTAAGGATGCAGTCAAAAATATTCGTGAAACAGTTGGTGTAGAATTAGATCCAGATAACTTTCCGATTGATGATTTAAAGACTTATGAGTTGTTTCAGCGCGGTGAAACGGTTGGTATTTTCCAATATGAATCACCTGGAATGCAGAAATACATGCGTGAGCTAAAACCTACGGTTTTTGCAGATTTAATTGCGATGAACGCATTGTATCGCCCGGGGCCACTCGAATATATTCCTTCCTTCATTAAGAGAAAACTTGGTGATGAAGAAATTGTCTACGATTTGGACGATTGTGAAGAATTCTTGAAAGAAACGTATGGTATTACTGTCTACCAAGAGCAAGTAATGCTTCTTTCCCAGAAATTAGCAGGTTTTACCAAAGGTGAGGCTGATACACTGAGAAAGGCAATGGGGAAAAAGCAAAAAGAAGTGCTTGACAAAATGAAGCCTTTATTTGTTGCTGGTGGTGCTGAAAAAGGTCATGATGCAGAAAAATTAGAGAAAATTTGGAAAGATTGGGAGGCATTCGCATCCTATGCTTTCAATAAGTCGCATTCCACTTGTTACGCTTGGATCGCCTATCAAACAGCATATCTTAAAGCCAATTATCCTGCTGAATACATGGCGTCTGTGCTTTCAAACAATATGAATGACATTAAGCAGGTTTCGTTTTTCATGGAGGAATGCAAACGCATGGGACTTCCTGTACTTGGTCCGGATGTAAATGAATCGAATTATCATTTTACTGTTAACAAGGAGGGCGCTGTGCGTTTTGGACTTGGAGCGATAAAAGGTCTAGGAAGTGGTCCGGTAGAAGCTATAATTTCTGAAAGAAAAGAAAGCGGATTCTATGAATCTATTTTTGATTTGGCAAAAAGAGTCAACTTGCGTTTGTGCAATAAGAAAGCCTTCGAAAGTCTTGCATATGCTGGTGGTTTCGATTCTTTCAAAGGTGTTCATAGGGCACAATATTTCAAGGAAGATAACAACGGAAGAATATTTCTTGAAAATGTCACGAAATATGGATCCTCTTTTCAAGAAAGTGAATCTTCTTCTCAAACAACAATTTTCGATCTACCGGGTGAATCAGTCAAACAACCCGAGCCGGAAATTCCGAAAGCTGAAGAATGGGGAAGTATTTACAAACTGAATAAGGAGAAAGAAGTTGTTGGAATTTTTATTTCCGGGCATCCATTGGATGATTTTCGAGTGGAAATAGAATCCTTTTGTAATGGTAATATTGGAATGCTGAATGAAATGGAACAGCATCGTGGCAAAGATTTGATGATTGCAGCAACCATTTCAGAAGTTGAACACCGCATAACAAAAAATGGTGATCCATTTGGAACGATACAAATTGAAGATTATACAGACTCTTATAAAATGTTTTTATGGAGAGAGAATTATCTTAAGTTCAAACATTTCATGCAACCCGGAACGTTCATAGCAATGAAGGGTCGTATTGAGGTTCCGCCGAGAAGAAGTGAACTTGAATTTGTATTGCATTCGATGGAATTGCTCCAAAATTTGAGGGAGACAAAAGCAAATAGTATTCATTTGAAAATGTCAACAAAGGCGTTGGATCACATGATGGTTATGGATCTTAATAAACTTTTTATTGAAAATTCAGGAAAATGTGAATTGCATTTTACTGTTTATGATCCGCTGGATGGAGTAGAAGTGCGAATGCCTTCAAAGACAGTGCGAATTGATCCAAACAATCATCTTTTTAAGGAACTTAAAAGAATGAATGTAGAATTTGAAATTCGTTAATTAATCGAGTAAAGAGCGGAGAATCGTCAATTCATTCACTTTCTCCAGGTTTCCTACTTGTTGAAAAGACGCAATTAAATTTGTGAGCATTCGTCTCATAATTGCGCTATTTGAGCATGGTTCAAAATACTCACGGTTGTGGGGTAAATGAAGTCCATCCAAAAATTCTTTGATTGAATTGGCATCTAAAATACTTCCTTTCGAAAATGGGTTGACATAAAAAAGTACACCATATTCATTTTTATCCGGGAGAAATAAGGAAGAGCCATTTTCATCAAGATAGGCTAGAATGAAATGATTTGGGAGATTTACACCGAAAACTGGAATATCCAACGATTGAGCAACAATACTGTAAATCAAAGACAAACTCAATGGATTCCCTTTTCTTGATTCCATTACCGTATTGATAAAGGAGTTCATTGGGGAATGGAAATTTTTTGCGTCTCCATGAAAATGGTGCGTTCCAAAAAATATCTTATTGAAAATCTTTATTTTTTCAAATGCTGTTTGCTTATTGTTCAATTCTAGCCAAACATCCTTTCGGATTTGCTGTATAGCTTCATGAATCAACTCCTCTTGTAAACCCGGATATTGATAACGTGCGATAATGATAGCTCCTCTTACAAGATCTTTATCCGAAGATTGGTACCATTGCTCCAACTGCAATTTAACTTCATCGAATTGTATTTCATGAATTATACCCTCGATGCGATTTTGAAACAATAGACCAAAGTGCTCTTCTGTTTCCCAAGAATTCTCTAAAAAAGGAATCGCTTCTGCTCCATATGACAAAAGTTTGTCGCGCACATGCTCGAAAATCGCCTCATCGGGATCGTCAATCAATTTGATTAATGCTAATATGGGATTTCCGTCTTTCATTCAAAACAAATGTAGGTTAGTTCTAACATGATTTTCAGTGCTATTGATTCATGTTATTAAGGCACAAATGTTAATTAGAGCGAATTTTGGCTAAAAAGTGAAACCTTTCTATAGTATCAGCGTTCTAGTATTAACGGATCAATTTTTTAACATCTACAGGTTAAAGAAAAAGAGGAGGCTTTGAAAGAAGCCTCTTTTTTTTGAGCCAAAAATGTGGATATTGGCATGAAATTTATAAGTTAGACGAAAACAGTTAAAATGAGAAAGCTCGCATATATTCTCGCAGGATTCATGTTTATGTCTTGCGCATCAAGCAGAAAAGCCAGTCAGGAAGAAGATTCAATAAAAGATAAGCAAATTGGCGTTGTCCATCTTGATAGTGGTTGCGGAGCAATTATCACTTCTCAAATTGAAGGAGCAGATATGAAATTATATCCTGTAAATCTTAGCAGTGATTTTAAGAAAGAAGGAATAAAGATTTCATTTGTGTCGATGCCAAGTAGAGCTATGCAGCCAGAAAATTGCAGAGTTGATCGTGTCGTATCTGTAGATAATGTTCAGAAAATCAAGTGATAATTTAACAGGGTAAGAGTATTGGAGAGTGTTTTGTTAAAGCTTATGATTCAATAAGTCTCCTAACTTTTTTAATGATTTTTGATTTCTTCGACTGTTAACCGCATTTTTTATCTTGTTTTTTTCTTGCTTGGTCAAGTGCCAGGAAAGTGAGATTTTATCTTTCTTATTTTCTCTTAAATTGAATGTTACCAGGTGAATTGGGCTAGAAAAATGGGACATGGCAATTTTAATCATTTGTTCTTGATCGAAATCTTGTGTTCGAGGAAAGTTGTTATACATATTCCCAAATGGTAAGGTTAGTTTGTCGGATAGAGAAATGTGGTGATAAGACTCATTTTTCAGAATTTTTTTTGTGTCACGAATGGATAAAAGGATAACGCCGGATGTGTTTTCTTTGATCCATTCCTCGTTTGCAAATAGGTAGTTTAAAGCTGCCCTCATTCCATAATTATCACGAATACCCGCATCCATCAATTGCATTTCGGGACTTGAAGGCAATGTTACCATTGGCATTATAAAAGGAAAGGTTGCCGAAGTTCTAAGTGCACTAGAGAATCGAAGCTTCTCGGGGTGATTGTCTTTGAAAAATGTTTGATAGTCAATATTTTCAAATGAGGTGTTTATTTCCGAATTACTGGGTTGTGTTTCAATCATGAATTGCATTGACTGAGAACTAATGTATAGCCGTCTTCCGTCATTTACAATCGTAGGGGTAAAAAGCATCAACGGTATAGTTGCATTTTTCTCGTAAGATTCATAGTAGCCGAGAGAATGTTCCATGACTCCATTGGTGTTTTCGTGCATTTGTTCTTCAAAAGCATAGCCTCGGTCAACTGGATAGGATTCATTGTTGTATGTAAAATGCTGAAAGCGATAGAAAAGATCCTTTGTGGAAGCAGAGAAAGTTAATTTATTTAGTAGATCTTTTCCTAAACGAGCTGCATAATCGGGCGCGTAAATGTTGTTTATTTCGCCCTTGGTTTTTCGCAGAACCAACTCTCTGTAATAGGCTGCTCCGACCATTCCACCAGAGGCGCCAGTAATTAAATTCAAGTGATTGGAAACACTTCCATTTAAAACTTTATCACAGTTTTGCAAGACCGTGAATGTCCATAAAGCACTCCGAGATCCGCCGCCGGAGGTAGTAAGGATTATTAGTTTTGGTTTTTCCTCGCCCGTTTTTGATTTCCAGTTTTGGAGAATTCCGTCAATATTTTTGCGCGATTCCTGGTGACTTCTATCATCTAAATAATGGCGTTGAATTTCTCGAATATTGTATTTGCGGACATTCTCCGTGTCGTAGTTGAGTCCGTAAGCAAAGTTGGTGTAATTAAAGAAAGGAGT
>CAISOQ010000163.1 GCA_903887095.1 uncultured Flavobacteriia bacterium | reverse complement strand
CCGCTCACTAACTTAGTAGGCTGTCCTTTGAATGGGAACTGGACGATTACAGTGCAAGATAACCAAGGGATTGATGATGGATATATCTTCCAATGGGGATTGTATTTTAATCCTTCTTTGTACCCAGATAACGAGGGGTACCAAAATATTGTTGTAACAGATTTCTGGACAGATGATCCAACAATTACATCCTTGCAAAATGATACCTTGATTGTTATTCAACCAAGTACTCCGGGATATACTTATTACACATACAATGTGGTGGATAATTTTGGATGTCCGTATGATACAACAGTTTCGTTGTATGTTCGCTCTCTTCCAGTTATGTTTACGGATACTATTGTGTGTGATTATAACTTCCAAGTTTCTGGTACAGAAGCATTTGCAGGTGGTGTTTGGTCAAGTCCGGATACTGATATCACATTCTTGAATCCGAACACAGAATTACCTGACCCCAATTATTTGGATCCACTTATTCAGCCGGATAATATCGGAGGTGCAGCACATACAATTTATTTTGTTGACAATGGCTGTCAAGATACGTTGACTGCTACAGTAACATTCCCAGGGTTAGCTTACACGGAAGTGTTGGATACTGCAATATGCGTTGGGTCAAGTTATGTAATTGCTGCACAACAAAATTCAACGGTTACAGGTTTTAGCTGGAACACCGGTGCAACAGGACCAAGTATTACTGTTTCTCAGCCCGGAGATTACATTGTTACGGCTACCAATTATTGTTACCAGCACATCGATACAGCTACGATTTCACCTAAATTTTGTGATATCATAGCACCGAACGTTATTGTGCTTTCTTCAGCTGCTGGTAATGAAGCTTTCTTCGTAGAGTATGAGGGTGTAAAAGAATTCGAATGTGCTATTTTGAACCGTTGGGGTAATTTAATTTACGAGTATTTTGATGCCGCAGGTAAATGGGATGGTACATCCAATGGGAAAGTAGTTGATGAAGGAACTTACTATTACATTCTTCGTGCTGTTTTTGAAAGTGGTGAAGAAGTGAAAAAACATGGATTCGTTCAAGTGAAACATTGATGAATTTCAGCATAATTTAAACCGGCTTTGGCCGGTTTTTTTGTGCCCTATTGTTTGGTTTTACGTTTTTACAAGTGATAAAATAGTAAATTCGTCTGACGAGTAAATTATGAAAAAGATAGGAGTAAATGGATTTGGGCGAATTGGGCGTTATTTTACACGTTTGTCCTTAGAGTCCAATGAAATTGATGTAGCTGTTGTAAATGATATTTCAGATATTAAAACACTGGCTCATTTACTGAAATACGATTCTGTTCACCGCAAATTGAAGCATGAATTTCAAATTATTGGTAATCGGTTGATTTTCGAGAATGGCAAGGAAATTCAATTTGTGCAATTCCGAGATCCTTCAGAGATTCTATGGGCTGAGTTTGGCGTTGAAGTTGTCGTTGAATCAACAGGATTATTTCTAACGTCAGAAACAGCAGGTAAGCATTTGATCGGTGGAGCGAAGAAGGTGGTAATTTCAGCCCCTTCCAATTCAGAGGAGATTAAAACGATCGTATTAGGCGTGAACGACCACTTAATCGAATCATCGGATATTATTTTGTCCAATGCTTCGTGTACCACGAACAATGCAGCACCGATGATGATGGTCATGCACGAGTTATGCGAAATTGAAAGCGCCTACATCACGACGGTTCATAGTTATACGTCAGATCAACGGTTGCATGATGCTCCGCACAAAGATTTGAGACGCGCGCGCGCAGCAGCTGAATCAATTGTGCCAACATCAACGGGTGCAGCGAAAGCAATCACTAAAATTTTCCCTGATCTTGAAGGTAAAATGGGGGGGTGCGGAGTGCGAGTGCCTGTTCCTGATGGCTCTTTTACTGATTTAACAATTGTTGCAAAAAATCCACCTTCTGTTGAGCAAATTAATGCTGCCATGAAAAGAGCAGCTGAGACTTATTTGAAAGGAATTATGGCGTACACAGAAGATCCAATAGTATCTGTGGATGTTATCGGAAACCCACACAGTTGTCTGTTTGATGCCGAATTGACAAGTGTTGTAAACAATATGGTAAAAGTAGTGGGGTGGTACGATAATGAGGCAGGTTACTCGAATCGTTTACTTGAATTGGTGGCAAAAATTTAAGGGTAAATAAGTAACCAGGCCCGTTGAGAAATTTGTCTCGCGGCAACGATGTCATTGCGTCTATCTTCAACGCTTGCATAGGAACCATAACTCACAAGGAATAAGCCATCCATTTGTACAATGATACTTGATGAGGCGCCTTTGTCACTGAGCCATTTAACGTAATTTTCTGCATTCTGTTTATTTTTAAATGCTCCCATTACGATGTGATAATTGTTTGAGGTATTCCTTTCAGTTGTTACGTTTTCTATTTCAGTTGTCACGTTTTCTGCAGGCAAGTACACCTCTTCAGGTTCTTCAATTTTTTGCTCTGGTTGTTGAATTACAATTTTTTCCCGTTCAAGATTTACATTCTCTTTTG
>CAISOQ010000162.1 GCA_903887095.1 uncultured Flavobacteriia bacterium | reverse complement strand
TTACTTATCTAGAAGATGTGGAATCACCGGCAGAATTGCCAATTACTATGTCTGCATTAAAAAGTCAACAACACCGTTGGATGAAAGGAGGAGCAGAGTGCTTTATTAAAATGCGCGGTAAATTACTTACCCACCCTGGGGTGAGATTTTCGGACCGAGTGCATGGAATGGCCCATTTATTTAACTCTTCGGTGTTTGTTTTTATCTTGATCTTGTCGATTTTAAGTTTATTTATTCTACACATCAAGGATTCTTTTTCTGATTTGAATTATTTCGTTCAATTTGGTGCATTTTTCATTTCAAGTACTGTTTTCCTTGCCTTTTATTACTGGAATTCTTACCGAGATAAAACGGGTAGATTTTGGAATGATGTATTTAAATTCATCAAACGATTTGTTCAGTTCTTAACAGTATCTATGGCACTGTCTATGAGTAATGCGGTGGCAGTGATTGAAGGGTATCTCCGAATAAAAAGTTCCTTTGTGAGAACACCAAAATTCAATGTGGCTCAAAAGGATGAGTTTACAGGAAATAAATACGATAAGAAAAGTTTATCCATTTTGAATATTGCTGAAGGGATTTTTATGTTGGTTTTCGGATTTACTGCATTAAATCGCTTAGCCTTTGGTGATTTCGGGATGGTTCCATTCCATTTGATGCTAGCCATTGGTTACGGTATTATTTTCTTTAATACAGTCAAAGAAGTAAGAACAGGTCGTTAACATGAAGGTTCGATTGGTGTTCATTGGGAAAACAGTATCCAATGCCCTCAAAGAGTTAGAGCAAACGTATGAAAAACGCCTCATGCATTATGTGAGTTATGAGCGTGTCGAATTACCTGATGTAAAACAAGCTTCCTCTTTAACTCCTGCGCAACTTAAAGAGAAAGAAGGCCAGTTGTTTCTAGCAAAAATTTCAGAAGACCAGCATGTTATCCTGTTAGATGAACAAGGAGTTTCCTACACTTCCGAAGGATTTGCGCAATTTCTTGCCAATCATGAATTGCATAACCCAAAGAAAATAACCTTTTGCATTGGTGGAGCCTTTGGGTTTTCTACTGAGTTATATGCCCGATCAAATGGAAAAATAGCCTTGTCAAAAATGACCTTTTCACATCAAATGGTACGGACTATTTTCTTAGAACAACTCTATAGAGCGTGTACCATTAATAAAGGCGAAAAATACCATCATTCTTAAGGGATTCGTTAACTTAACCGCAATGAATCAAGAACAAATTTTCTCCATTATCGATCTGCTTAGCTCATTGCTTTGGCTAATGATTCTTTTCGGATTCGCCCGTATGCTCAAATTTAGGTTTAATAACGAGGAGATAAGCAGGTATTTCTATTTTGGTTGGGGGTTTAAAATTTTCTTTGCACTAGTTTTTACTTTGGTTTATTTATTCGTGTTGGGAGGCGGGGATGTAAATGCGTATTGGGATAGTGCATCCGCATTGAATAAGTTGTTTCTTGAAAATCCCTTTGATTATCTAAGTGAATTATCGAAAACAAATAGGGAGTTGGGGATTACGCATCATTTTAATGCGCAAACAGGGTATCCCCCCGGATGGATATGGCGTGAAACGGAGGCATGGAATGCTGCTAAAGTATTATCGATTTTTTCCATTATTACGTTCAATAGCTTTTGGGCCAGTACAGTGCTAATTGCTTCCTTGGTCTTCTTCGTTTCATGGCTCTTGGTATATAGGATTTCAACACATGAAATGTTCAATGTAAAAGCGGTTGTTATTGCTTTTTTGTTTTTCCCATCGGTTACCTTTTGGTGTTCTGGGTTTAGTAAAGATAGTATCGTATATCTCCTATCCATAATATTAATTTATCAGCTGTTTTTAAGACTAAAGTGGTCAAAAGATTTATCAATTTTAC
>CAISOQ010000161.1 GCA_903887095.1 uncultured Flavobacteriia bacterium | reverse complement strand
TTAAAAAAAATCCTGTACTTTTAGAAACAAATCACAACTACCATGATCAATTCGACTCACGAAATCTCCCTTGAACTTTGTATGGCTATGTACCAAAAAGCAGAGGAAAAAGCCAAAGAAATAGGATTAAACATTGTTTTTACTGTACTTGATAAATCGGGAAAAATTAAGTTTTATGCAAAAATGGATAATACTATTCTGTTTGCAGACAAGGCCGCTTTTAAAAAAGCATTTACGGCCATTGGCTTTGGGATGCCAACAGGTTCTACTTGGTATGATTTCATTAAGGACGATCCCATTTTAATGAACGGTGCGGATTCATTAGAAAATTTCAGTTTATTGGGTGGTGGAAAACCACTAATCTATCAGGGGCATATCATTGGTGGAATTGGTGTTAGCGGAGGACATTATTCTCATGATGAGATCGTTTGTGAGGCTGCCTATTCTGTATTTGCAACACTTTGATTCCTGACAATCTCATACATATTTTAAAAGATGTTTCGGACGATATCCTCAACGCAAAAGATGCAGAGAGTTTGGCGAAAGCAGCACATCGGATTATAGAACGTTTCGTTCCTGTACCTTACAGTGGTATATACTTATGGATACCTTCTGAGAACAAAATCAAACTTCTTTCCTCAGTCGGTTTTACGAAAGAGGAGGACGAAGTGAACGAAAAAACAGCCATGGAAAGACATCCAGGCCACGTTTTCAAAACAAGGGAAATACTCTATGTAACAGATATGTACTCGGAAAAGGTACCGATATTTGTTACAGATTTAAATAGAAAAAAGGAGGTTCGGTCGCGTCTTTGGATGCCAATTTGTACAGACACAAGATCATTGGGTTCTTTTGGTTTTGCGAGTGATAAAGTTGATTTTTTTACGCAAATTCACAAAGATGTTCTGGATTACATTTGCAGGCTTGTAGCTAACCAATATATCAATATGCTCCAAGCCGAGGCAGAAGCGGAATTTTCAAAAAAACTAAATGACGCCTACCTTAAAATTAACGAAGCATTTAGGGTACAAAGTCAGTTTACAGCAAAAATGAATCATGAATTGCGCACTCCATTAAACAGTATCATGGGGTTGCTGCGCATTCTGGAACAATCGCAGCTTGATAGAGATCAATTAAATCATATAAAACTTGCACAAGATCAGTCTAAGGTGCTCCTAAGTCTTGTAAATGACGTTCTCGACATTTCTAAAATTCAAGAAAATGAATTCAGGGTGGTTGAATTCGACATGAATCTGGAAACACTTCTGAAAGACATTGTTCGCGTTATGGAATTCAATGCCAAAACCAAAGGTTTAACATTAAAACTTTCTATTGACAAATCACTTCCTACCTTTATTAAATCAGATGATTTGCGATTGCGCCAGATATTGAACAATCTACTAAGTAACGCCATAAAATTCACGGAGAAAGGACATGTTGCTTTGAAGGTTAAACACCTTATCAAGGAGAATACACCATTCATCGAGTTTGAAGTAAAAGACAGTGGAATTGGGATTCCGACAGAAAAGCTCCCTAACGTTTTTGATAAATTTTATCAGGTGAGTGAAGAGATTGAGATCAAATATGGCGGATCAGGTTTAGGATTAACCATTGTTAAAGAAATCATTGACCGAATGAATGGGAGAATCGATGTCAAATCCAAAACGGGACATGGCACCACTTTTACCGTTCTTGTTCCTTTAAAGGTTTCAGAAGCAGCAGCTCTTGATGAGTTGAATGAAAATGAGGAGATCGATCTGGAGAACAGAAAAATTCTAATCATAGATGACAATGCGATCAATTGTCAATTTCTTTCCCATATCCTTCATGAGAAAGGCGGAATCACTATGACCGCTGAAGACGGTTTAAAAGCCATCGAAATTTTGAGGAAAGATGCTGACTTTGACTTATTACTGATGGATATTCGTATGCCACACATGAGTGGTATAGAATGTACTGCATTTATTCGTAAGAATCTTGAATTGAACATCCCTATTATTGTTCAGTCAGGTAATACAATTGAGCGGGACATCGAATCATGCTATGCGGTTGGCGCCAATGATTTCATCTCAAAACCTATCAATGAGAGCGATCTTTATCGAAAAATACTTATACACAGCGTGGCAAATCCTTTGAGAAAGCCAATTGAAAAAAAACCTAAGATTGATTTGAACGACACTCTTAAAGGATTATTTGAAAACGCTGTTATTGAATTTATGAGTGTATTCAATAATGCCTTGAAAGAAGAAAATTTTGAGGTATTGCAATTTGAGGTTCATAAATTCAAATCATCACTCAAACAACTTGGATATGATGATCTAAGTGCTCAAGCAATTGAAATCGAGAAGCGCATCATTGAAGGTCATAAAGATGAACAAACCAAGAACGAATGTAATCGTTTCCTCAAAAAAATTGAACTTCTTAAAAAAGAAATCGTCAGTGCCTAGGCAGAAACCCTTACTGCTAATCTTCAATTCTTCCCATTTTATCTATTTTTCTTGTCTTTTTTTTTCTGAAGACGTTCATTTTATCCATTGATTTATTATTTTTGTGCCCCTAGTTCATTGAACAACGGAGGGATGGGTGAGTGGCTGAAACCACCAGTTTGCTAAACTGACGTACGGGTAACTGTACCGCGGGTTCGAATCCCGCTCTCTCCGCAAAAGTGAAGAGTGTAATGCTTCTTAAGTGATGTGTGCCCGCGCGGGTTCGATCCGAAACGAAGTGTAGAACACCGACAACCGACAAATTGGAGGTTTAGGTAATCCCGCTCTCTCCGCTAAAGTGAAGGGTGTCTAAACTTTGAAGATTAAGAATTGGAATATTTAAAAATCTTGTTAGCTTTGCACTCGCTTTACAGAAAACGGTCTGTAAAATTTGAAATAAAAGATGATTTTGCTCGGGGCGTAGCGTAGTCCGGTCATCGCGCCTGGTTTGGGACCAGGAGGTCGCAGGTTCGAATCCTGCCGCCCCGACAAGGGGGATGAGCAATCATCCCCTTTTTTATTTCACGAATAACTAT
>CAISOQ010000160.1 GCA_903887095.1 uncultured Flavobacteriia bacterium | reverse complement strand
CAGTATTTCACATTATTATATGGACTTCTTTAAGCTCTTGATATTAAATTAGAATTAGTTTGTGTAAAAGGAAAGATTTTTAGTTTGAAGTTATCAACTCCTTCATATACTCCCTCAACCCGTCATCACATACATAAACATAAGTTCCACGAATTCCACGTAACATCATTGTTTTATAAATATTCAAAATGTATGCTTTCAAAGTTGCAGGATCTTCAATGCCTTGTTTTCCTTTCTTGTCAAAATACTGAGAAGCATCAATTTCAATTTGTTTTGTTTCCGGGTTGTAGGTAATTTCTTTTCCGAAGATAATTCCTGTATAATTCAAATCGTATCCTTGTGTTGTATGAATACACCCTACTTCATTGAACGCATTTGGAGAATTGATCCAATCTTCGTTGGTCGTGTTCCATTTCAAGTTCAAGCCTTCAATCGTAATATCGGGAACGTCCGCTTTCGCAGATTTCCATTCCCACGAATAACCAGAAAGCAAACGGCACAAACCAAATTCTTTTTCTTTCTTTTTTAAATCGGCATAGAGTTCCGTTAAAGAATCATACAGCACAAAATCATAGTGTTCACTTTCAAATTTCTTGTCTCCTTTTTCCAAACGGCAATGCAAGAGGTTATCAATGTAATTGATGTAATCCATTCCTCCTTTCACACGGTGCTGCGAAACCAATTTCAGCAAAGAGGCACTCCATTTTTGTTTAGCAAACTTGGATTGGTCAATATCAGATGGTTTAATTGATTGACCTTCATCGTAAAAGAAGATTTGATTCTTCGATTGTTTTAAAATCCAATCCAGTTCTGTTCCTTCGTGAATATCAAATCCCAATAATTTATTGGCATCGTCAAAACTTTTAAAGTTGGTAATGTTCTTGCGTTTTCTTAATCGGTGGGCTTCATCTACTATCAATACATCGTATTCATTCTTCGAAACTTCAGAAGGTCCAATCACCATACTTGCTTTCAGTCCTTTTACATTGGCAAATACTTTTTTCAATGTTTTACGCAAGGAAGTCATCGGAACAACCAGTGCAACTCTCGGGTTTGGAAATTTGGCTTTTAACTGAGAAATCAATGTTAATTCTGAAGAATACGTTTCATCTTCCCCATCCAAATGATGATCCATGATATCCGTTTTCAATAACTTCATCATGTAAATGGCCAAAATTGTTTTACCTGTTCCGGCACCACCTTCCACAAAAATGGTGTTCTCTTCTTTCTTTGTGAGTAAACCCAAAATTTCTAAAACAGAATCGTGTTGGTCGTTGGTTAATGCTTTATAAGGCGAATACTTGAATAAATCTGAATTATCAATTCGCGATAAAGGATTCTTGGCATACTTCTCCACCAATAAATATTCCCATAAATTGTCAAACAAGCTTTGGTATTGTTCGCGTTGGTAATAGTTGTGATCTATGAGTCCTGCGTTTCCATTTTGCAATTTATACCTTCCATCGGAAGACATGTACTGGATCAAATTGGATTCGATATCCAAGACTGCCGATTTATTGAATTTGTCACAACTGATGATCAATAAATCACCCAATTTGTTTCTTTCCTCATTGGCCAAATGGTTTTTCATTCGGTTTATGGCATTGGTAGATTCACCGATATAGGCTTCTCCAATTGCGTCATCTTTTATAATATAGACAACAGGCCACGAATTGTTCATATAGGTATTCAGAACATACTCCGCTGATCCAGCTTTACTGAAGGAGTATTTATTGATCTGTACCGAACGAACAAAATCGTCTATCATAGTTCCGTGTACTTTGTCGCTGTTCCTTTTGCTTTTTCCACAGGATATTTTTGGTTGTTCTTGGCGATCTTTTCCAAGACAATTTCTTTTACATCGAATCCGTGTTTCTCTGCAAGGAGCAGGGCATAGGCAAACACATCTGCCAGTTCCTCTTTGATTCGCTCCTTGTCAACACCTTCTGAATCAGCTATATCTTTCCATAAGAACAGCTCATTGAGCTCAGCTACTTCAATGCTGAGAGCCGTTGCTAGGTTCTTGGAGTCGTGAAACTGTTTCCAGTCGCGTGCATCGCGGAATTCGACTAAAGCTTTGGTTATTTTATCGATATCATTCATGGCAAAGATGTACTGGTTAAATATATAGATTAAAACACAGATTAACTTATTAGAGTGTCATAAATTACAATGGTTTTTTATTCAAAAGGTCACATAATTCTTTCAAATGATAATAGTTGTTTCAATCTATTTCTGTTCGAATCAAGTTGTCAGAATCTAATAGCTGAAGCTCTGCCAATTTTAGAATTTCAATTTCAGCCACTAAATCTTTCTCCCTTGATTTAAGTGCTTCAAGTTCTGTTGTTTTCAATTTTAAATCAGCTTGACCAAAAACTGAAATACTTACTAAAAACCCAATTGTCAAACCAATTATACGGCTCATATTTTTACATTTATTCATAAAATTAACTTAAAGAAATTAAAGAAAAGGTAAAGCGGTCTTCGTCCTTCTCATCACAGCTTCAGAAAACATAAGAATGATCACTGATCGTGATCTCCAAGGGTATAACCAGTGGTTTGTCAAGAATATGCATAAATGCAGTAAGGTAAACTACAAAGGGCACGTCCGTAGAAAAGTAAGCACAGATAAAAACGGGATCATGAATTACTATTTTTAGAGGTGTTTCATCCTAACAAACCCTACAACTTACCGTGAAAAGTTGTATATTTGAATAGCTTTTCACGGTATATTCAATAGGAAGGAATGATAAACCAAACTACAAAAGATAAAATTGAGGCATTGCACCAGCAATATATACGCTTAGCAAAAGGCAATGAGTCTTTACTAAAGGAAATAACCCTTGCCGAGATTCCTGAAATGGTTTACAACTCCAACGCTATAGAAAACTCAACACTTACCATGGAAGACACGGAAAAAATTCTTTCAGGAGACGTTTTAAATCGAAAAGTAAATGTTCGTGAGGTTTTTGAAGCCAAAAATTTAGCGAAACTCACTGAAACCTTATTAGAAAAAAACATATCGTTGTTGAACATCAAACTCATTTTGAAATTGCATAAAACCTTGCTCAGCAACATTGACGACAGGATTGCGGGACGTTTTAGAAGTGGCAAAGAATGGGTGCGGGTTGGCAATCATTTTGGGGCAAATCCGCAGTTTGTTCCTTCACTCATGCATGAGTTGGTGGATGATTACAACCAGAATAAAATCAGTTATTTTTTAGATGCTGTGGCACATTTTCATGCAGAGTTTGAAACTATTCACCCATTTGTTGATGGAAATGGTAGAATGGGTAGGGTGCTTATTAACCTACAGTTAAATAACCTAGGTTTTCCGCCAATTATCATTCAAAATAAAAGTAAACATACCGAATACTATCCGCTTTTTACAAGGTACCAGTCAACCATGAAATTTGGAGGTTTTACAGCGTTGTTTGCCTTGCTTTTGCAAGAATCTTTGCATAAACGAATAACCATACTTACGTCAAAAAAAATAATTCCACTTGCGCTATGGGCATCGCAAAAAGGAATTAAACCAAACGTCGCCGCCAATAAAGCGAAAAGACAAACCATTCCTGCCTTCCGCTTTCGAGAAAAATGGATGATTTCAGAAGAATTTATTCCTAACAACTAACTGTCGAAATTGAAACTTATGTCAAACACGCAAGGGGCACGTTCGCAGAAAAGTAAGCACAGATAAAACGCGATCCTTAACCAAAATCGGTCAACTTGCAAGCGAATATTTTGCGTGAATCTTACCGCAATCAGCGCATTTGTAAAAAAGGTCTGGACCTGGCATCATGCTTTTGGAAATTTTAAATAGGAATAAATGAATTTTTCGATATCGCTTTTAGCAATGTCATATTTCTTGAGCGCTGCCCGAACGTACTTAATGTCCTTTTCAACGGTTTCGGAGTAAAAACCTTTTTTTAAGTCAAGGGTGAAAAAATGTTTGTCCGGTGTCACGGCCTGGTGATCATATGGATGAATAGGAGCGGATAGAACGCTCATAGGGATCTCTTTTACTGCAGGATCAAGTGCTTCGGTAGGAGAGGTGAGGTTGACCTGGTTCAAACCAATCGTTTTTTGTTTTATGTTCACATCGATCCAGAACTCTTTCGAGATTTTCAGTGCGTCGAATACATCTTTGTAATAAAGTGAAGTGCTGCATGTGCCGATTGTCTTTGTGTCAAACCAATATTCATTTTCGTACAGACGAAACAGGACTTTATTCTCAATAACGTACAAATCAAATTTGAGTATGTAAGCGTCCTTTCGTGATAGATGGATAGGTCTTTTAATGGCTCTTAACGCTTCGATAAATTCGCTGCGTTCAATAGAAAAGGAGGCCAATACCGGTTGCGTTTTCAATTCGTGCGTTGCGTTTGTTTCTTCAAAAAGTGAGGTTTGTTTCATAGGTCGTCAATTGAACGGTTGCGGTGTTTTTTATGTCGTACATAGCTTGTGCCGGAGAGTTCGCTGCGTTGTACGAATCTCCCGTCAAAGAAACCTTGACTTTTTTGCACTTCACGCTGCTGACCGACTCTTAGCTGGTGCAGTTTTTTAGGATCGTTATTCTTTCGTGGCATGATTCAGGTTTTTAAGTTGCCAAGTATAAAGGCGTTGCATAATGGTGATGATTGCTTCGGTCACTAAGAACGTGTAAAGTGGCATTGGTATAACAAACCGATCGATGATGGTCCAACACATCAAGGATGTTACAATCGCAGCAAGGAGTCTAAGTGGGAAGTGTTTCATGATCAGCTTTTTTAGTCTGCCCTCATTTGGCAAAATTTAGACCACAACGATAAATAAGGTAATCTTTTATTTTTTCAGTTAAAAAGGTATCAAAAATTGATTTTTGTATCAGAAAATTAATTGGTTGAATGGGTGTTACTTTTTCATACTGGATGAATTTTATGGGAAACATTCCTTGATTTCACAATTGATGATTTTCAAGGTTCAATGAAATAGTTAAAAACTATCTGAAATTGATGGGATAATCAAAAAATGATGCTTAATGATGGATATTTTATGGTGTAAGGACCGGATTTATGCATTGGAACACTATTTGCCAATAGCAGATTCATTATTCCATTTCTATGTATGTATTTGTCCTGATGAAGCATTTCGAAAAAAAAGAACACCACCTGTGTTATATTCGATCAGTTGGTTCGTTTATGCTACGCGATTCGTTAAAGATGAATAGATTAATTCCAGCAACCTTCTAATAGTTAGCCCCAATAAGTCGGGGCCACTTCGTTGATTATCAAATTATTGAGAATCTGATTGAATCAGTACTGATCTTTTATTGTCTAAAATTTTAAAAAGTTAAAAATGAGAATTGAAAAAGTTGTGAAAAATGGAGTGACGGAAGAAATGTTGTTGTCTTACTCGTCGATGATACGCGTGGCGGCACAGAAATACCTGGGCAAACAGTTTGCTGGCTGGGTACCTGATGTGACGCAGGATGTTTTGTTGAAAGCATGGAACAGATTGGATAAATACGATAAATCCAAAGGTGAATTGTCTAACTGGTTGTATACAATGACTAAAAATGCCTGTTTGGATTTAATGAACAAAAAAGGAAACAATGCCGAGGCGCTTGTCTTTGAAGTTGATTTTGTGTCGTCGCTGGAAAGTGATGCGGACATGCGTTATGCGTCGATGAAAGGTGCTTTGAGAGAGGCGTTGAACGAACTAGATCACCGCGATAAAACGTTATTGATAATGCGCTATTATTTTAAGTCCAGCGGTCGCGAAATAGCTGAGTTTTTGGGAATGCCTGAAAACCACGTGGCGTCTTATATGAAACGGGCGAAAGAACGCTTGAGGGATTTACTGGATTACCCTCGGGCGGCTTGAGGTTGAAAATTACAGATTACAGATTGAAAATTACAGATTGCAGATTACAAATTACAAATTGCAGATTGCAGATTGCGGATTGCGGATTGCAGATTGCGGATTGAAGAATGAAGAATGAAGTTTGAAGATTGAAAATTTAAGATTACAAATTGCAGATTAAAGCCTACTCCTTGGTCATTCAAATAGCTGAAAGCACTAGGTTTTGTTGGTGTAATTTTTTTGGAGGTGTCTATTTCCATTATTCACTTCATGTTGATGACGACTGAAATCCAATGGCTTTTTTGTTGCCTTTCGAAATAGCTGATTCTTCAGTGCAATAGTCCATCAATTCATTCAGATCTGGAACATTTCCATTTAATACAAAATTGATTTCACATTTGCGGGCCACATTGTCGATTTGTCCGCCTGAAAGTTCGTACGAAGCAGCAAGCGCAGCAGCGTCTTTTGAGTCAATAAAATCCAATTTGCTCTGCCAGATGAGGCCCCGTTGTTCGAAACCAGGTTTGGAGAATTCAACTTTAAACAGAAAACGCCGATCGAAGGCGGGATCCAGGTTTTTGACGAGGTTGGTAGTGGCGATGAATATTCCCTTGAAATTCTCTAGTTCCTCCAAAAGGATGTTCTGAATGGCATTTTCAGTTTGACGTGTGTTGCTGCTGCCAATGTTTCCCCGACTTGAAAGGATGGCGTCTGCTTCATTGAAAAGCAGGATCGGAGCGAGTTCTTGAGAGGCTGCAAATTCTTTGTAATCTGAAAAAATCTTTTTCACGATCTTCTCACTTTCGCCAAACCACATGGATTTGGTTTTGGAGATATCAATTTTGATAATCTGTCTACCAGAGGACTTCGCCAATTGCAGCGCAGTTTCTGTTTTCCCGGTTCCCGGTGCTCCAAAGAGCAGGACATTCAAACCAACCGGTAGGTTCTTTGATTTGAGGCGCGAGACGAGTTCTTGGTATTTGGCTTCTTCGAGCATGGGCTTTAACTTGTCGATTTGCGCGGCTTCCGATGCATTGTAGAACATCGCTTTAGTTCCAATGTCTTTTGGGAAAATCAGGTCGTCGCGACGGGAATTTTTCATGGCCATCACAATGCCGTCTTCTTCCAGTATTAATTTGGTTTTATCTGTAATGCTGAATTCTACATCATTTAGGAACCGAGCTTCTTTGATCTCTAAGAACCCTTCATTGATCAACCTGTTTTGACCGTTGTAGATTTCCTGCATGTATTTGACGCGCTCCGCATTTCTGCGCACAGCACTGCGAAGCAAGCGCTCAATATCTACTGAACGGCATCCAGAAATGATTCCCCAAGAAACGAATAGAAAAACGGCACGATCGAGGTTTGGCAAGTTCAATCCCTTCATTTTCTTGATGAATTTGAATTGGTTGTTTGCCTTTATGATGCCGTCAAGTTCTTCTTCGAGTTCATATGAATTCAATTCTTCATCGATGCATTGGTTGATGATGTCGTTCAACGATTCAAGAACGTCGAGTAGGGAGTCTTTGTATTCTTTTTTAAGGGGAGGGCAGACTTGTCCCTTCAAAATGGCCTCACACAATTCATAGGCAACGTAGTAGGTTTTATTGATTGTAGGCTCATTGATTCTTCTCCTTCCATTTTTTCGGGTAAGAATGCCACGGGTGATCAATTCGTCTGCATGTTTCATGTGTGGAAGCACATCGAATGGGACCGCATCAAAGTGACGGCAGATGTCCGTAAATTCCACTTCGCGACCCATGAAGTAAAGCGAAACAATGTTTGAAAAGAGGAAGGCCGCTTGATTTCCTGTTTCCAGGTATTCAGCAACAACCGATAGCTCTTTTTCTATCTCATTGAAGAGATCTTTGCGCATTTTAGATCCCTTAGAAAGATTGTAAATGGAACTGATGCTTTCCATTAATTCGGTGTGTTTGTTGTTGGTCATGGTAGTGTTTTGTTAGGAAACGGACAGTGGGATTATTTCTAACAGCGCAAAGGAATTTATTTTGAAGGATTGGTTGTTTCGCTCATGCAAGTTGGCATGTCAGTTTGTTTGTAGGTGTTGTGGGTTCACTTGTGAAAAATGGTTGAGTTATTCATTGGAGCTGAAAATTCAGGTAAAAAACATTTGAAATAGTTATTTTTAGGAGGTAAGAAGTAAACGAATTCAACCAATATCTTTTTGAGAAGACTACAACTGAAAAGGTATTGAGTTTTTAAATTAAATGGATTTCAAAAACCTAATAAGGCACAACGATTAACTATGAACACTTTAAATTTTAAGCCTTTAAGGCATGTGAGGGATTTGCAAAAATGCGCTTGTAATGAT
>CAISOQ010000159.1 GCA_903887095.1 uncultured Flavobacteriia bacterium | reverse complement strand
CAGGTGCAAAAATTTTAACTGGTTATACTGTTGATGGTTTAAGAAGTACAACTTTGCCATCCCCAATTGCGGTATATTATTCTGTGCTGCATGATAATTCTATAAAACAACTATCATATCATTTCAACAACGCAACAATTTCAAACGACGAGGCGACTGAATATCAAAATTACATTGATGTTATTTTTCAGCAAGCTGCGGTTGCAGAATATATTTGCACGAAATTATACAAGTATTTTGTAAACTACGACATTACATTGGATGTTCAAACCAATGTGATTTCCGCCATGTCCGCGACTCTCATTGCTAATAATTATGAGATTCTTCCTGTAATGGATGAGTTATTGAAAAGTGAACATTTCTACGACATAACCTTGCGAGGGGCCATTATTAGAAGTCCATTGGAGGTTATTTTTGGGATGTTCAATGCAACAGAATCAGCGCCAAATTTTGATTTAGCAACCAATTCGGATATGTATTTGAACTTATATTATGTAGCTGAAACAATGACTCAGTCATATGCTTCACCGCCTAGCGTCGCAGGGTGGACTGCGTATTATCAAGCACCTGCATTTTCTAAATTATGGGTGAATTCTACAACAATTAAAACGAGGTTTGATATTTCAAACTATGTTACAGTGTTGACGGGGATTCCTGTGAATGGTTTTAATTTAAAGTTGAATTCACTTCAATTTTACAATAATTTGTCTTTGCCTGATGACCCAATTTCTGCAATTAATGAAATGTGCGATGTATTCTTTCCAAAACCAATTTCAGACACAAAGAAAACGGCCCTTAAGGCATTGTTAACGAATGGCTTATCAGATGCGACCTGGGCATATCAATATCAACAATATGTTGGTGGTGACACAACACTGGAGGCATCAATTGCATTAAGAATAAATGTTGTGCTTGCAAGAATATTTAAAATGCCAGAATTTCAAATGATTTAACGACCGTAATTATGAAAAGAAGAAATTTCGTTAAAAACATTTCGCTGGCATCGCTGGCAACACCTTTTGTTTTGAAAGGAATAAATTACCAGGCAATTCAAAACAAACTCTTTGGTTACTCAAAAAATGCTGAAGACAGAGTATTGGTAATGATTCGATTAAATGGAGGTAATGATGGATTAAATACGGTAATTCCTTTGGATGCGTATGACAATTTAGCCATTCACCGACCAAACGTTATTTTGCCGCAAAACTCTATTCTTCAAACTACTTCTACAATTGGTCTGCATCCTGCAATGAGTGGTATGAACAACATGTTTCAAGACGGTAAATTATGTATAGTTCAAAATGTGGGTTATCCAGAGCAAAACCGTTCACATTTTCGTTCCATGGATATTTGGTCAACAGGTAGTTTGGATCAGAATGAAACCAAGGGTTGGTTGGGTCGTAAATTTGATAACGATTATCCAAATTATCCAAACGATTATCCAAATGCTAATTACCCAGATCCATTTGCAATTAGCATGGGGTATGAGGTTTCTTCCACATGTCAAGGATTGATGGCTAATTTTTCCCACGCAGTGAGCGACCCTTTCACAAACTTCACTTTATATAACAGTAATGAAGTGAGCGATGGCTCTTATTTTGGTTCACACTTGGAATATATCTCTGTTTTGGTAGCCCAAACGAATGCATATGTTGATCAAATAACAGCAGCAGCTAATGCGGGAAATACGTTGTCGACAATGTATGATAACAATAATCCGATAGCTGTTCAGTTGCGACAAGTTGCTCAAATGATTTCAGGTGGACTTAAAACGAAGGTTTATATTTTGAATATCAATGGTTTTGACACCCACAATGCTCAAGTTGTTGCTTCAGATAAAACAGCAGGAGATCACGCGAATTTATTGAAGACATTATCAGACGCAGTTGCGGCGTTTCAGGATGATATTTCATTATTGGGAATTGATAAGAGAGTAGCTGGAATGACATTTTCAGAATTTGGTCGTCAAATCGCATCAAATGGCAGTGATGGAACGGATCATGGTGACGCTGCGCCAATGTTTCTTTTTGGAGCATGCATTAATAGTGGAGTAATTGGAAATAATCCTGTGATTGATTCAGTGTTGGATGTGCAGGATGCTTTGCCAATGCAAATTGATTTTAGGGATGTCTATGCATCAATATTGAAAGATTGGTTTGAGGTTGCTGAATCCGAGGTACAAGCGCTTTTCGAACACAATGTTACGTTCTATCAGATGTTGGGTGCTTGTAATCTTGGATTAAATGAGGAGAACCTGAATGAATCCAAAGGAATTCTCTTTCCAAATCCGGCGATGTCCGCATCTTCCATTCGTTTTTCTTGTGCAAATGAGTGGGTGAGAGTCGAAATTTTGGACTTGAATGGCAAATGTCTAAAAACGATTATAAACAAGGAATTGACACAAAATGTACATACAATTCCATTTCAACTTGAAGATCTATCTCCTGGGAAATATTTGGTACAAGTAAGAAAAAAATCAGGTGATTTTTCACTGAACTTAATCAAGGTAAAATAAAAAAGGAGCTTACAGCTCCTTTAAATTCTTGAATATAGAAGATTCTTACATTCCCATGCTTTTGAGCTGCTCCATGGTCATTTCTTTGTAACCAGACGGAATCGTCATGTCAAAAAGTTCTGATGCTTTTTTATCGAGTTTTTTGTCAACTTTTGTTACGGTCATGATCATTTTCAAGCCGTTGTTGTTAATTTCAGATTGCATTGGAAAACCTGGTACACTTTCATTTAGATAGTTTTGACCTTTCTTAGCCACCGAGATTTCTTCCGTATACCAAAAAACTGATTCTGTTCCTTCTTCATCTGTTACAATCGCTTTCTTGCAGGTATAACCCTCAATTACCTTGGTTTCATTTTCCAATGTTACTTCAGTCTTTGGTTTTTCTGCTTGTGCTGAATCGAGTTCCTTCAAGTTTGATTTGATTGCGTTCTGTCCAACCATTCCACTCATCAACATCAACATTTCACCATTGTTTTCATTTGAAATGGTAGTCATGTTCATCATTGCACCCATTTTCATCTCTGCACGCGTCTGTTTTTCCTTGAAGTAAACATCTAAGGTTGATCCTTGCATCATGCTTACGGCCATTTGCATATCAGGGTTGTCGGAAGTTGCTTCCATTTTATAAGAGATATGTCCTTCAGTCATTTGACCGAAAAGGGGAAGGATTGTACAAGTTGTAACTAAAAAGGTAAAGAGTAAGTTCTTCATATGTAAATTGTTATTTTGAGTGTATAATTACAAGTAAATCTTTTAACTAATAAATATTCTGTTACCTGCGGCACAGAAAAATTGTCCGAAGGCGAATATTTTATACAAATGGATTTAAGGGAATAACCATTTAATGAGGTCATTTCCATTGGCATAGATCACGAGACTCATAAGAAGGAAGAAGCCTACGTATTGAGCGTATTCCAAAACTTTTTGAGGAGCCTCCTTGCCGGTAATCATTTCGTAGATTAGAAAAACAACATGTCCACCATCTAATGCAGGAATAGGAAGAATATTCATAAATGCCAAAATAATTGAAATCAATGCAGTTGTCATCCAGAATTGGTGCCAATCCCACACTGGAGGGAACATATTTCCGATGGCACCAAATCCACCAATACTTGAAGCACCTTTTTTGGTGAACATAAATTTAAGCTGGGCCGTGTAATCACTCAAGGTGTGAAATCCTTTGTCTACTCCTTTGCCAACGGATTCACCGAACCCATAATATTTTTGCTTTACTGAATTTTGATCAATGTAATCTGTAATTACTACCCCAAAACCAATCATTCCTTCCTCATTCACTTTAGGATTAAACAATAGGGTATCATTGCCACGTTGTATTGAAACAGCTGCCTTTTTGCCTTTAGTCGCATAGAAGTAACGTTGAATGTCATCATAATAAACAACTTTGTTGTTGTTTATAGATAGTATCTTGTCTCCTTCTTTTAAACCAACCTTTGAAGCGGCCTTTTCAGGCATAATACTGTCAATGACTACAGATGGATGACGCAATCCGAATGCAGGGAAGGCTCCTTTTTGGAATAATTCGTATTCAATACCTTCTGGAAGAGTAATTGTTGCCTTCACACCATTTTCATGTTCTACAAGTAATTTTCTTCCATCACGAAGCATAACACCATTGTTTATTTCAGAAACATTCGTAACCACTTCGCCATTGATTTCCAAAATATTATCTCCGGAATACAGGCCATATTTTCCTAAGTATGGGTGAACAGATAAACCTGCTTGAAGTTGCTGAGGCTGAAGTTCCTCTTCGCCATAAGCAAACATTATACAGATGTAAATAAAGATGCCGAGGATAAGATTTACGGTAACACCACCAATCATAATAATCAATCTCTGCCATGCTGGTTTCGAACGAAATTCCCAAGCTTGAGCTGGTTTCGCCAATTGCTCGGTATCCATAGATTCGTCTACCATTCCCGCTATTTTGACATAACCGCCAAGTGGCAACCAACCTACACCCCATTCAGTGCTTTGCGCGTCTATATTTTCTTCTTCGGATTGTTCGATTTCCCCTTCTTTTTCAGTTGTTTTATTTCCAGAATTTGAAAACCATGAAGCCTTCCATTTCCCTTTCACTTTATTAAATCGAATAAGCGCGAAATAAGGGTTAAAGAAGAGGTAGAATTTTTCAACTTTTGTCTTGAAAAGACGAGCAGGAATAAAGTGACCAAATTCGTGCAAAATCACGAGGATTGAAAGTGATAAAATGAGTTGGGCGGCTTTGATCCAGAATTCCATTTTTAATTTTTTATAAGAGGTTGCAAATATAATTGATTAAGCGGTAGTATTTTCTTCAGTGTAGTATCCGTTCTGGATGAAATAGTCGAGCATTGATTCTTTTAGTAAGTGCTGTTGTTCTCGATCGTTGAGAGGAGGGAGTTG
>CAISOQ010000158.1 GCA_903887095.1 uncultured Flavobacteriia bacterium | reverse complement strand
TTTTTAAAAAAATTGAAATCTTTTTTCCAAGGAAGAGCAATTCATTCTTCCCCCACTATCTCAATCAAAGATGTCACGAACATACAAGGTAACCGTAAAATCTTTCTGCAAGGTATGCTATGATAGTAACAAACCAGAAAAAGAGTTTCGAAGCCACAATGTTCGCAATGAACAAGGTAAAGTTTGCTGCCCTACACTATTGTCGGTAGTTTGTGCGTATTGTGGCATCAAAGGGCATGGTCCCAAGTATTGCACACGACTTGCGAAAGACCGAAAAGAAGCAGAACAGCCAAAGCCAGTTGTCAAAAAGCCGGTTACGATTAAAAAGACAGCCGAAAAAGCACCGATGCATTCTAAGTTCTTTGCATTGGAAATGAGCTCAGATTCGGAAGACGAACCAGTAAAGCCTTCTGCTGCTGTGACAAAGCCTGCGACAAATCCTTCTATAACAAAGCCAGCGCCATGGGCAAAACCAGCAACCGCACCATCGACCCAGCCACGCAAGGCCAATTGGGCCGCTATGTATGATAGCGAAGAAGAGGATTGAATGCATTGATTATTGCTTTAATGTTTTAATGTTTTAATGTTTTATTGTTTTATTGATTGTTTTGTAATTTAATGAGATGTTTAACAGTGACCAATTCCTTTTTTTATGCATACATATTCATTCAATGTCAATAATGCAATAAATAATGCATTATTGTATAAAGAATTATAAAAATTTAGTTATGTCTATTTTTCAGTGTTTTTTGATAAAATTGAAATCTTTTTTGCTTCGCACCCCAAATGCAGTCTTTCGCCTAGCAAATAACAACTATTATCCACCTAACTATCCCAATAATGGTATACTGTCACTCGTGCGCAGAAAATGTTGACCAAGACATTCAGAAAATCGTATGTGGACATAAAGTTCATACACCATGCTTTGAAAAATGGAGAGACACGTGCGTTGCCAATAACCGTAGAATCACATGCTTTATATGCCATAAAAAACAACCGTATGAAAGTCACAAAGTATACAAATGCATGAAACGCTACAAAACCATGATTCACATGCTTGACATGGACGAAAAATCCTATCAGGTCGATGGTGTGCAGTGGCTCATCGAAAATGAACTGAACCATGCACCACTGTTTAATGTTCGCGGCGGCTTTCTAGGAGATGAAATGGGACTCGGAAAAACCATCATCATGACCGGCGTTATCATGTCAAATAAATTGGCGAGAACACTTATCATCTTGCCGCCCGTGCTACTAGAACAGTGGAAGCGTCAAATCTGCAACATTACCGACGAAGAACCACTCGTATACCATGGAATCCACAAAAAACTTACAAAAGAAGAAATAGAAGAAAAACGCATCGTTATCTCTACTTACAGCGAAATTGCAGTGACTGCTAGCGGAAAAACGAGTATGCTTCATGGCATTGAATGGTCTCGCGTTATATTTGACGAAGCACACCACTTGCGTAACTCTACCACATCACGATACATTGGCGCAAGAAAACTTAAAGCGGGCATACGATGGCTCGTCTCTGGAACTCCCATTCAAAATAAAAAGAACGACTTTTATGCACTATGCGGACTACTTCGCATACCTTCCGAATACTACCGAGAGGAAGACAATAGAAAAGAACTCAGCGACCACTTTATTCTACGACGCACCAAGAAAAAGACCGGAATCGAACTCACGAACATTCATTTGTGCGACGAAATGGTCGAGTGGAGCAATGAGGCAGAAAAACAGGTTGCCATAGACATTCATGCCAGCCTTCGATTCAGCAACGTGTCGGGCAGCGCAGAAAACTTTAATAAACTACCAACCTTTGCCGCCCTCATGCGTGCAAGACAAATCTGTGTATTGCCGCGATTATTGAAGAACGTTACCGAAGAAGTCGCCAATAGCTGCAGCAAAATGAACCAAGTCGTCAAAGACATACTGGACAATCGCGAGAATGGCGACGGGAAACTCATCTTTTGCCAGTTCCGCGAAGAAATAACTGAAATATCGAGTCGACTCCAAGAGAATGGCATGAATGTCGCAGTAATCGATGGAACCGTGTCCGCAAGTAAACGCAAGAAGATACTAGACTCCGCATACGACGCCCTTATACTACAAATACAAACATGCAGCGAAGGTCTTAACTTACAGGCGAATTACAACGAGATATATTTTGTCAGCCCACACTGGAACCCATTTGTCGAAGAACAGGCCATTGCTCGGTGCCATCGTATCGGTCAAACAAAACAAGTCGTTGTTTTTCGCTATGAAATGGCTGGCTTTGACATAGAGAATAAAACAAAGTCTTTGGAGAAATACGTGCACGAGAAACAAGCGAAGAAGAAAGATATCTCCGCGGAACTCCTCATGCATACATAATCACTTGTTTTGACTATTAACTATTAATTTGTAACTCATTTAATTTAATCGAAAGATGATGTCATTTTCATTTGACAAATACTCTTTTTTCTTTCTTTAAATCATTTCCTTATTCACAAAAAAAATGAAATGATTTTTTCATTCTACTCTTCCTCATCTTTTCCCCATCATCCTTTATTCAATGACAGCAATAAACTTAGATATCTATTATTTATCCAAAGTGCGAAACGATTTATTATCGTTAACCAAAAAAATCGAACTGTCAATCAACTTTATCGAAAATATCATGAACAGCAAACTTAAACATTATCTTCATACCAATGCGCAAATGACACAAGACGAATATTGCGAAATTCAATTACTTATTTGTAGGGTGTATGACGATACCACACTGACTATGCGGATGGAACGATTGGCAATTAATTGTTATTTTGAAGACGGTTTAGTAGACAAGAACGATGTTAAGTTAGATGAAGTTTCTGAAGCATATGTCGAAAAACGCAATGAATATTTTAATGTTCACGAAAAAGCACTCAAAATGTGGCAGTCCTCTTTGCACATGGAGAGACGTGTGATTACTACCAAACAAATGGTCGAACCATGCTCCATATGCACGAAAAAACATAGCAAAGAATGCGCATTAATGTTATCTTGCAATCATGCGTTTGGAATAAAATGCTTTAACAAATGGTCAGATGTGTGTATTGAACGAAAAACTGTAGTTACCTGCCCTATGTGTAGAGCAACCAATGTATAAATGTAATGACAAGTATACAAGTTTTATAAGTGCAATTACAAGTATAAATAGATTCATTTTAAAAATTTAGTTTTTTCATTTTTTTACCAAATGTGAAAAAAATTGAAATACTTTTTTCACATTCATCTTAGGTATTCTTTCCCCCGAGCCCTTGAAAATCATGTCTTTCCCTGAAAATTACCCTAGTCTTTGCATTCCTCGCGTGTTTCCAGATATTCCCAAGGAATATATTGAGCACATGTTCAAGCAATTCGGAATACTCAGCCATTTGGAGATGCTTTTGAAAACATCTGCGCGAGGAGAGAAGTTTTATCTGGTATTCGTCCACTACAAGTCATGGTATTTGGACACGTATACGTATGCTACTCGTTTGCAGCTCATTCGCGGCGAAAATATCCAAGTGTATTATAACCATAAGTATTTTTGGAAAGTCTCTGCGATGCGCCCTGCAAAGCCTACTCCGACTAAGCCTTTGAATCCTACTTTACCTGCCTACTGTAAACCACCTCTTCCTCTTTCTCCTCCACCCATCAAGTCCTTGCGTATTGAATTGCCATCTATTACTTCGCTTTCACTTGACTCGCCACTTTCTCCTCCACCAATCGCCAGAGCAAAAGTATACTCACCAATTTCGCCACTGACCCCTCCTCCTTCGTCTCCTTCAGACTCTTCTTACTCTTATAAACAACCCGAGTCAGAAGAAGAAGAATCGCTTACATACGAAAACTGTGGCGTTGATTATGGTAACACGGCGTATCCCAAGAGACGAAGACCCGCAAGAATAATTAAAGCCGCATAAAAATTTTTGGTAACTAACTTTAACTAGCAGAATGGTGAGGTCACTTGACCAATAGCTATTTTTTTTGTCACTCATTTCTCGTTTTGTCACTCATTTCTTATTTTGTCACTCATTTATCGTTTTGTCACTCATTTCTCGGTTTGTCACTCATTTCTTGTATTATATACTGCATTGCGTAATGTAGTATATAATACACTATGCATTAGAATCTACTCTGCATTACATACTGCACTATATCAACAGTGCATTAGAATCTACTCTGCATTACATACTGCATTAGAATCTACTCTGCATTACATACTGCATTAGAATCTACTCTGCATCAAACACAACCAAACAAAATCCAATCTAATCCAAACCATCCAAAAAAAATTGAAAGGTTTTTTTACAACATACACAATGTATTTACTACCATGTTCTCCAACTTAGACTTTCACATCCTTTTATATATCCAAGGATTCTGCGAAACAACGCACATACTGTATCGGATAAACAAGGAATTATTTGCAACCCTTTATAAACACCGCAAATCACATCTAATAAAGGGTGACTTTTTATGGGAATCCAAAAATATCCGAAAAAAATTTTACGATTCCTTTCATTCTCTTTCGCAAATTCGCGTTACATTTCACCAAATCAACTTTACCAACGTAGATATACAGATTTTCAAAGAACTCGGAAAAGTATACGGCCTTTCATTGAGTTCCTGCAGTGGATTATCAAAAGAAAAATTAAATTGTTTAACCGCCCTAACCGAGGTATACATAGGATACTTTTACAAAAGAATCGATGTTTCCATGTTAAAAAACGCGAGAATTATAACACTAGATTGCCTTCTTTATCTTACTGGCACAAATGCACTAAATGCCGTGCATACATTGACAATCCGTTCATGCAATAGCATAACAAATGCAGATATTCTTAGCTTAGGAACCGTGCATAACCTAACATTGGATTATTGTCCATATGTAACTGAGGTAAATCATTTGTCAACTGTAAATACTTTGGCGCTACTATGTCTTCCTAGGATATCAAGTGTGGAAAACCTCGGAACTGTCCAAAATCTAACCATACGTAGTTGTTTAAACCTATTTGATTTTTCGAACCTAGGAACCGTTCGTAATCTAACCATTGCAAAATGCCCCATCACAAATATCGAAAACCTTGGAACCGTTCAAAAATTGTCTTTACTATGCTGCCACCTAGTTACGGATGAAAGCATCGATGCGTTAAAGGGTTCAGCTGTAAAAAATCTT
>CAISOQ010000157.1 GCA_903887095.1 uncultured Flavobacteriia bacterium | reverse complement strand
TGAAAGTTGAAGAGTTGTTGTTCGCTGCAACGTTAACAAACGACTTGAACACTAAACTTCAAATTTATACTGCAGCTCAGAATAAATACCCTGAGGATGCTCGTACACACAATAACGTAGGTGCTGTTCTTTACATGCAAAACAAAGTTGCAGACGCTAAGTCTCATTTTGAAAAAGCAAATAGCTTAAACGACAACGCTATTTCTAAAAACAATTTGGGAGCTTGTGCTGGTGCATCTGGAGACCGTGCGAAAGCAAAACAATTGTTTACAGCAGCTAAAGGTGCTGGAAACGAAGTTGGTTACAACTCAGGAATACTGCACATCATGGCAGGAAAATATCCTGAAGCCGTTTCTAGCTTTGGATCTGATGCTTCTTTCAACAAAGCATTGGCTGAAATTTTGAATAATTCAGTTGATAATGCAGTTAAGACATTGGATAAATCATCTGACAAAGAAAGCGCTCAAGGTTTCTATTTGAAAGCTGTTGCTTCTGCTCGTCAAAACAATGTTGATGCGACAGTGAGTAATTTGAAGAATGCGTTTGCTAAGGATGCATCTTTGAAAGCTAAAGCTGGAAAAGATAGAGAGTTCTTGAAGTTTGCTGAAAATGCAACTTTCTCAGGAGCTGTAAAATAATTTGAAATTTAATTTCGATAAAAAACTCTCACTGAAAAGTGGGAGTTTTTTTTTGTCACCTAACAACGACGTGAAAACAAGTTTGCCATACTTCATATGTCACCCAACACTTTCTACTTTCGCGCATTTCATAAAGCGTCTCAGCTAAGATGTCATGTAAATAAGACAGCTCCATAGGTGTGTAGATTCTATCACCAAAAAACTGTTTGTAGGAAATATCGAAACTTGTACCGTGCAAATGAGAACTTCTTGTTATAGCATTTCTGTTGCGCTTCTTCAAACGCTTTATTGACTTTGTCGTTCTTAATATGGATGTTAATGTAAATTTGGCACATTGAAGATGGGTGTTTTCCAATTTACGATGAAATCTGAACCCTAACTCATCAATGAAATTTCTGGCATCTGGTGTAAGAAACGGATAACTATAATACATTGTATCCAAAACGAAATATTCATTCGCCTCTACTTTCACTAGCTTCCCTTTCCAAACATTCTTAACAATGTCTTTTCCCGATTTCATATACCCACCAGGTCCATTCAAAAAAGATTCGCCTATGTAATGAATCGCTTTATCATTCATTTGCAAAGCATAATTCACAGTTTCAAAACAAGGCTTTTGTCGTAATTCCTCTCTCCCCTGCTTCACCCTCTTGACGATTGCTTTGTAAATTTTAGGAGATTTTTCAGGATAATAAGTCCATGTCGCTATTGCTGCAACAGAGCCTGCTGCTAAAAAATAATAAATGTATTTGCGACGTAGATTCAACCTGAAAATTTATTCGGCTGCAAAGTTAGTCATTTCAAGAAGTTTAATATGATTTCTATATAACTCCAGCATTGATCTTTGCTGACCAATAGGCAAATAAATATTCTTGCTCACGTTGACCAGATGTTGGTGTAATTGAAAAAGGTGTTTTTAAAAAATAAAGGTCCATTAAAGTTGAATACCCGCTTCGCGAGATGATTTTTTTTGAATTTAAGATAATCTCATCACACAAAAGCCAATTTTCAGAAGGTATAATTTTAAAATCAGAACTTGTGTTTCCTTCCTTGAATGAGGCTGGAAGAATTATATTGATTTTTTTACCTTGATTAATACTCAGTTGTTCATCTAGAAATTGTGACGCGTGAACATGCTCTCCGCTCACGATCAATGTAACTTCACTTTTGTCTTTTTGAGCATGTTGGCAACCTGAAAACCTCGACAACGGACCAATGTATTCCGCATTTAAATTGGCTTTGTTCACACTTAACTCACCGGCTAGTTCAGAATTTTCAAAGTCAGGCACCCATACCTCATCAAATTGACGCATTAATTTTTCATGGATTCGTTGAACCCATTTTTCATACCACCGAAGCGGAAAATTCAATTGATGTGTTAAAAATATCGAGTAACTTTTTCTTGTCTTAAAGCCGTAACGGTGATCGGAGATTGTAATATCAATGTTGTAAATTTTACACAGCAACTCAGTTTCCAACTTTTCTTGCTCCATCCTCCTTCTTAACTTTGAATAACCTTTCGCAAGATCCAAAGAGAAATTCCCTCCTTTGCTAAATTTAAATGGATACCCCATGTGGTCAATCATTGTGATGTTGGGGAAGTAACATGAAAAGATTTTTTGTTGCGCACGATCTGCCGCTATGAGCACCTCATTTTCATTCGCCTGCAATTCCCGAATCATTGCGATGCAGCGAGCAACATGACCATAACCCCAATTCAAAGGAGCAATTAAAATGCGCTTATTTTTTATTTGATTCGGTTGCATTGAACGAAGTTAAATGTTCTAAATGAATTATATATTAAATAAAAAAAGAGGTCATCGACCTCTTGTACTTAGTTGAAATATATTTTACATAACAACATGCTTTTTTCGATACATATTGCCATCTTCAAAAATCACTTCAATAAAATAGACTCCTGGTAGCCATTTCTCACACATTATTTCATATTCATTACTTCCTTTCTTAAGTGACTTTGTGGAGACATAAACAACCATGCCCTTGGCATCTAACACTTGCACATTACAAGACACCAAGTCAGATTCAGAAAAAATTGAAACATTAAAATCATCACTACTTGGATTTGGGAATGAATTTATTTCATAGACATTGTTCTCGCAATTAACAGAAACAGGTCCATACATTTGTTCACCGCCATTGATGTCTACTTGATGGAGACGGTAATACAGCAAACCACCATTGTTTCTATCTTCAAAATTGTATTGGATTTCTTCATCTGAATTCACAGCGGCACCAATTGAGCCCAATGCCTGCCATTCCAATCCATTGTTTGAACGATCCAACTGAAAATAAGCGGTATTATGCTCTGTGGCTGTGGACCATTTAATAGTAGTTTTACCTTTTTCCTGACAAAATGCATCAAACATGTTAAGTTCAATAGGCAACGGTTGATTGGCCGGTGTCTTTCCTAACGCATGCTCTGAAAATGACGTATAACCTAAACGCTGCGCATACCCATTTCCTGAATCAAACATTCTACCAGGCGCACCTGATGATGGAATCGTTGTACTTGCATAAAAGGTATTCCAATCTGCATAATCAGTTGAATTATCATTGCGTTTTACAGCGCAAAAAGTATTATCATCTGCAGAAGACAATCCCGTATTCGCAACATATAAATTCACTCCGTATGTTCCAACTGATGGCTGTGCATTAGGAACCAACGACCAAACGGATGTACCTAAAACATCTGTTAAGGAACTGCCAATTTGTGTTGTTGAAAGTCGACTATCAATGTTGTTTGCCGTTTCAGTAATTGATCGAACTGAGGCGTCAATATACGTTACTCCAGATAAATTATTATTGAGAATATCAGCACGACGATAACCAGATGTTGCTGAAGACAGTCCAACAGGTAATTCATAAGTGGATGAATTACTTGCTATGTAACGGCGATAGGTTCCATAAATAAAACTCGAACTTCCGGAACTATGGGTAAGATCACTTGCGGATGTAGATGTATGAATTAATTTGTACGAATCAGTTTGTATGCGGCCATTTGTGAGTGTCAGCATCCCGGAAACTGTAAAATCATTCCCCAGCTTCTTTAATCCACCACCGGAAACAATGAAATTGCTGCACGTTGTAATTCCATTCACTTTTTGTTGTGTTGCCCCTGAATATTCTATTGTACTGCCTGATTGAAAATCCCATGTGTTGTTAGTTGTGCTGTATCCATTCCACGTAATGTCATTGAGCGTTGCTGTGATTGTATCGACACTGCCGAAAACAGTTAATTTACCAGTATTCTTAACCCTCAAAACATTCGAGTTAGCGCTTGCTCCTGTATTAATATATCGGCATTTCAATGTTCCACCATTCTCAACGATTACGCTGGTTGATTTTGTATTAAATGTATTGTCATTCATACTTATCAAGGCCCCATCTATATCCAAGGTTCCATAAACGGTATAGGTTCCACCACGATTTCCACTTCCAGCCCCATCAACACCATCTATACTCACATTACATGCTATTGATCCAGGTCCTGAACAGCGAAGATT
>CAISOQ010000156.1 GCA_903887095.1 uncultured Flavobacteriia bacterium | reverse complement strand
GATTTAAACACGGTAGAAGGCTGTGGAACTGTTTCTTATACATTCATGAGCGGTGGGTGTTAGGACATTTCACTTACTGTGACTAGTAATAACGGTTGTGAGAGTACCATTATTTATCCAGAATTGGTTTGCGTAACGGATCAACCTGTTGCGTCTTTTAGTGCTTCTAATTACTATTTAACTGAATTAGATGCGCTCGTTAGTTTTACAAATGAATCAGAAAATGCGATTACCTATCTTTGGGATTTTGGTGATTCATCACTCTTTAGTACACTGGAAAATCCAGTTCACGATTATCAAGGAATAAATGTTGGGTCATATCTTGTTACATTGATTGCAACCTCTCCGTATGGATGTCAGGATACAACCTATTCGTTCCTTCAGATGAAGAATGAAATTATTTTTTACGCACCAAATTCTTTTACACCAGACAATGACGAGTTCAATCAAACTTGGGGTGTATTAACTCAAGGCATCGATCCGAATGATTTTTCACTTTATCTATTCAATCGCTGGGGCGAATTAATTTGGGAATCACATGATCCTGAGGCAAATTGGGATGGCAGTTATGCTGGAAATATAGCTCCATCAGGAACTTACACTTGGAAAGCACTGGTAAAAAGCACCTTGAATGATGAAAAACGAGAGTTTATAGGTCATTTGAATGTATTAAGATGATGACTGCTCTTTCGGTTCTTAAATTATCTAGTTTCAACGCTACCAGATTTTTGGATGCTCTTTTAAATTACTATTTGAAAAGCAAACCGGCCATGTTTGCAATCGTTTCTTGACTCTATGATTGTTCTTCGGGTCCATTATTAATTCTCTTGCATGTGCGATCCAGGGTTTGCTAATTAAGTGCAGGAAATTTTGATTGTTTTATTTAGAAATGCCCATCAGTATGCCTATGCTGTGCGCCTGGCTAAATTTCATTTGGCTTTAAGCGATTAATCTTCGTAAAGTAGGCTTCCCTATGCTCGTCTTCATTTCGTTTGTAATATGTTCTTACTCTTTGTTGCAAAAAAAAAACGAGAGTGACGCTTTCCGCTCTCACTCTCGTTCTACTTCTGTTGACCCACTATGCTTTCCTCGTCTTCATTTCATTCCGCTCGGAATAAACACTTCAACAAGTTCAGTGCCGTGCTTCTCGCCCTAAATCACAAAAAAAAACGAGAGTGACGCTCTTCGCTCTCACTCTCGCTCTGTACTTGTTGACCCACTAGGGCTCGAACCTAGACTCTTCTGAACCAAAATCAGACGTGTTGCCAGTTACACCATGGGTCAATATACACTTTCGGTGTTGCCAGCCTGACCGCCGAAACGGAGTGTAGGAGGTTTATACCTTTGTGTTAATTGAGGTGGCAAATTTAAAAACAAAAATTATTCGTGAGGAAAAAATCTGAAAATATTCCGTAATTTTTTTCTGAACGATGGGTTTTTGACAAAGAAATTGGGATTTTTTCACGAATGAGGTCAGCAATGCAGCGTTTATATTTTTAAATTCGCGTCGCCTGCGAGATTTGATTGATTTCAATTTCAAGGGTATTAAAAAAAAGATGATGACATACAACAAGTGGAATACATATCTCGGATGGCTGGTTTTTCTAATTGCAACAGCTGTTTATTTTATAACAATTGAAGACACTGTGAGTCTTTGGGACTGCGGAGAATACATCACTGCAGCCTATAAATTGGAAGTTGGTCACCCTCCAGGTGCGCCGTTGTTCATGGTGTTCGGAAGATTGTTTTCGTTTTTCGCTGACCCCGAAAATGTAGCAGTTTGGATCAATAGATTGTCGGCAATTTCCAGCTCATTGACCATTTTGTTCATGTTCTGGTCGCTTACATTGTTGGTCAAAAAAATGATTTTACGTGACAAAAAGGAACTTTCATGCGGTGATCAAGTTGCAATATTTGCCAGTGCAGCCATCGGTTCTTTGGCCTATACTTTCTCTGATTCCTTTTGGTTCTCCGCTGTTGAAGGGGAGGTTTACGCGATGTCTTCTTTGTTTACGGCAGCTATCTTTTGGGCAATTTTAAAATGGGACGAAGAGGTAATGCAGATCCAAGACGGTACGCTGTCTGCGGATGTGGCGCCAAACCGTTGGTTGTTGTTGATTATGTTCTTGCTTGGCTTAGCGATTGGAGTCCACTTATTGGGTATCCTTGTTGTTCCAGCGATCAGTTTTGTACTATACTTTCGATATGCGAAACAGGCAGATGCAAAAGGAATTATTTTGACAGGTATTTTGTCTGTCTTTATTCTCGCGTTTATTCAAGAAGGCGTAATCCCTGGTTCTATTTCATTGGCGTCTACTTTTGAGGTGGCTTTTGTCAATTCGTTGGGGTTGCCATTTTTCTCTGGTACAATTTTCTTCTTCGCAGCCTTGATTGTTGGATGTATTTTGTTGCTGAGATTTGCTAGAAAAAACAATAAATCGATTGTTTACAATGCCACCATGGGCTTGATTCTTTTATTGATTGGGTATGGTTCATTTGCAGTAATTGTGATCCGTTCCAATGCGAATACACCACTTGATGAGAACGACCCTGAAAATCTTGTAACCTTGCATGCATACTTGAAGCGTGAGCAATACGGATCTGCACCTTTGCTTTTTGGGCAGTATTGGAATTCAAAAGAGAATGACCCTTCTCAATATGGAAGTCGCTCTCCGTTCTACTTGCGTCGTTTTATCGTTACCAAGGGTGAGCAAGTATTGAAAGCATTTAAAACGGAGGCTGCTGCGAAAGCGTATGCTGCTAAAAATGCTGCTTCGTACGAAGAAAAATATTTCGAATCTAATGCGCAGGATCGTTTAAATTCTGTTCCAACTTATGCGCAGACGACCTTCTTCCCGCGCATGTATTGGGATCAAGAGGAGTCGCGTATTCAAGGATACGTAAAATGGTCGGGGTATGATGCCAACGATGGGTCTCCCTCAGAGGAAGGTAAAGATGGAAAACGCTTGCCTACTTTTGGTGAAAACATGACCTATTTTATGCGTTATCAGTGCAATTGGATGTACTTGCGCTATTTCATGTGGAATTTTGCTGGACGACAAAATGATATCCAGGGACATGGTGACAATATGAGAGGTAACTGGATTTCAGGTTTCAGCGCTGTTGACAACGCGCGTTTGGGGAACCAAGACGAATCAGCACCGTATTTTACGTCCCAGAATCCGTCTCACAATGTGTTCTTCTTCTTGCCATTGATATTTGGTGTTTTGGGAATGATCTTCCATTTCTATCGTTCTCCAAAGGATGCATTCGTCATTATGCTGGCGTTTTTATTTACTGGATTGGCAATTGTTGTTTACCTGAATCAAAAGCCTTTAGAGCCAAGAGAGCGTGACTATGCATATGCAGGTTCATTCTACTTTTTCGCCCTTTGGATCGGTATAGGTGTGTATGCATTGTATGATGCCTTCCTGCGTTTTTCGAAGAAAGAACTTACTGCTTCTGCTATCATCGTAGCTGCTGTTTTGAGTTTGTTTGCCATTTTTGATTTGGGAAGTGAAGTGTCAATGCCTTCAGCGATTTCATGGATTATTGTCGGTGGAGCAGGATTAGGCTTGATTTTCTTGATGACTCTTTTAAGGAAGGTTTTACAAAAGGATATCCAAGGAGCTGTCATTGCTGGGTTGTTGGGACTTTTCGCTCCACTTATCATGGGGATGCAAGGTTGGGATGATCATGACCGAAGCTTGAAAACATCTGCGGATGATTTGGCATTGAATTACCTTGAATCATGTGGTAAAAATGGTATCATCTTTACAAATGGAGACAACGATACGTTCCCATTGTGGTACATGCAGGAAGTAGAAGGCAAGCGCACGGATGTGCGTGTTTGCAACCTTTCTTTGATGCAGACTGACTGGTATACAGAGCAAATGAAAATGAGGGCTTACGAATCGGATCCATTGCCAATCAAATTCCGTGAGGATCAGACTTTGATGTATGCAGGATACACCGATCAGGTGATTTTCTCTAATTTGTTTGAATTGTTCTACCTGAATGCGAACGAAGAAATGTTGAAGGAGGTCATCAAAATGCGTTTGAAAAACAATGCGAAAGAAGCGGTGGCAGCAACAGAATCGTTCAATATGCAGGCGGCTCAATTGGCGGGTGGATTGTCTTCAACGCAACCGAATGTAATGACGCGCATTGAAGAACTGAAAGTTGCACTTACAACCAACGCTGGCAGCAATATAACTGAAACGGTATTTGCTAAGTTCCGTGCAGCCTTCGAAGTAATGAGTGCTTTGCAGAATGGAATGGTGACGTTGCCGGAAGGTCAGCCTCAAGTTTTCCAAGATATGATCATGAATTATGAAAAATCATGGGATTACACGAATATTGAGGATGCAATGGCCTTTGTGCGAAACGACGATAATTTGGTAGCGTTTACAGCACAGCGAAAAGTGAGAGTGTTCCCAAGTACTGGATTTATCTTGCCTGTCAATGCGGATAACGCAGTGAAATCTGGAATTATTCGTGCAGATCAGAAAAAGGATTGTAACAAAGAGTTGCGCTTCCAATTCGAAGCAAGAGGTCTTACCCGTGAACAAGTGATGATGTTAGATATCATTGCCAACAATGATTGGAAACGCGGAATTTATTTCTCCAGTCCAGGTGGGTCAGATGTTTCTATTGCGCTTTATACGAAAGGTTATGTGAAACAAAATGGAATGGCTTTCGAGTTGAGTCCATTGAATCAAATGGCTAATAGGTATTCTGATAAGATGTATGATAACCTGATGAATAAATATGTTTTTGGAGCAATGAACAACCCAGACGTATTGACAGATTATTATACCAGAAGACATACAACGCAGTACCGTTTGCATTTTGCCTCCCTTGCGCAAGATTTTCTTGAGAAGGCAGATCGTGAAGAGCAGCAAATGGAATTCAATAAATCGAACATCCAACGACTTAAAGCTAGTGGTGGTGCAGCGCAGGCAGCAAAAATTGAAGCATCGATGAAAGGTGTTGATGCCAAAATCAAAGCGTATAAAGAAAAAGCAGCAAAATTGGTGCACCGTTCATTGGATGTAATGCCAGCTGAAATTGTGATCGATTATGGGGAGCCGACATCCAATGGCAGAGACAAGTACTCAACAGGAAGCGCTGAATTTGAAGCGTACAGCGATGGTATTTTACATGACTATGTTACCATCTTGTATCGAGCAGGCGATAAAAAAGGTGCTGAACAACTTGGAAACGTTGTGGCCGATCAGTTGGAATCAATCTTCCGTTACTTTGAAAAAAGTGATCCTTATTTTGCTGCTAATCCAGAAAACACGGGTGATCTTTACGCTGCTTTAGATGCTTATTTCAAACTTTACAGTGTAGTGTTGAATCCTGAAAGTGGCAGTCAAAATAGTGCATTAGCGAAGCGCTTAAATGCTAAGATAAACGACTTGTATAAGAATGTTTTCCCATCCATTTACAGAGGAATGGAGGACAAGGCGAATAACAATGGCGAGAGCACAAGAAGAGGTGCTAAAGCAGGAAGATACGCTTCTATGTTGTTCCAGTTACAAGATTATATTGAAGCAATTGGAGTGCAGTTTGGTTACCTTCAAGGTAAAGCTCCAGTAGATCCTGCAATGAATAATGGATCGATGAACCTTGAGCAAATGATGCAGCAAATGCCAATTGCGGATTCGGTGAAACAATAGCGCTGAATTCATGAGGATATTTCGAACCCCACGTTTTTTTAGGATACTGTTTCCGAGTAAAACGTGGGGTTTGTTGCGTAAAACAAATAAAGTTTACCTCACGTTTGACGATGGTCCGCAGCCCGAGATAACGGAATGGGTGCTCAATCTATTGAAGCAATACCAAATCAAAGCTACTTTTTTTTGTGTGGGTGAAAATGTTGTAAAACACAACGAATTGTTTCAACGAATCATCGAAGATGGGCATGCTATAGGGAATCACAGTATGCGACATGAGCGAGGCACGAGAACTTCATTGGATGAATATGTAAAGTCCATTGATGAGGCAGATGCACACATACAAAGTTCCCTTTTTCGTCCGCCATATGGCAGAATCACCTTGCGACAAACATGGAAGCTTCGAAAAAAATACCGGATTGTTATGTGGAGTTGGTTGTCCTACGATTATGACCATTCCGTTTCAACAAAAAGAATTCTATCCAATGCAAAAAAAGATGTTCAGAGTGGAGACATTCTTGTTTTTCATGACAACATCAAATCCTTCGAAAGATTAAAGGAAATTTTACCGCAATTTCTGGATGTTGTCAAATCGAAAGGCTTTTCCTTCGATGTAATTAATTGAATTAATCTTTCCGCTTAAAAACGGGAACGGTTGAACACGGTTCGCCGTACATAATACTTTTTACGTGTGGTTGCAGTCTTGCCAGTAATTCACTCATTGCGTATTCAGGACAGTTAATATCAGAGCATCCTTTGATGATGATTTTTCCATCTTGATAAGCGGAAATATCAAGCGATTCAATTGCGTTTTTAATCAGCTGTTTTTCAAGGTCAAGTTTTGATCCAATGCAGAATAACTGAGCATTTTGAACGAGTTTGGAGGCAACCAGCATAAATGCCCAAGTCGGGACTATGGCGTCTGCAGAACAATGCACAAAGACAGCCTTTTTTTCATAGTGGGACCAATTATGTTCTTTGATCCATTGTCTAAAATCTTTTTCTTTCAAAATAAGCCCTTCCCACAATTGCGGAGCAATATCAACCTCAAGAATTTCCACTTTTGGTTTGAAATCAGCCAGATCAAGCTGAATGAGGCCACTTTCCTGAACTTTATTCTTGATTTCTTCCATGCTGTAAAATTAATGATTTCAGTGTGTACTCGACCACAAATGAACACGTATCGACGATAAAATGAACTTTCAAATTGTTACATTTGCCGCTAATTCAACGATTATGAAATACCTTTTGTTTTGTTCTGTAATTCTTCTCTGCATCGGATGTTCATCAAATGCATCTAAAATTGAAGGGAAATGGAAACTAGTAGAAATTGATTACTCCGCCTATTTCAAGGATGCACCTGCACAAGTGAAAGAACTATTGGAAGACAGAATGAAGGAGGAGTTTGAACGGTTGAAAGATAAAACTTTTTTCACATTTTCATCGAATCAAGTGTTGACATTGGAAGTCCCTAATTACGCTGGTAAACAGACTACAACAGAAGGTAAATGGAGAATGAATGCATCTGAAGATTCTGTTTTTTTTGAATTGTCGGAACCTGAAAACTTCAAGATCGTTGTGTTGGACGGTGAATCATTGGAATTGTCAACAGATGATCTTCCGAAGCGTACGGTGCGCATGAGTCGGGTCAACTAATTTTTTTAAGACATTGTGTCAGTTTTTTCTTCGGGCACGACCTTTGACATTGCCAGGATGTGAAAAAGAAAACGCATCCTTTCGGTTCAAGTCAAAAAGCATTTTTGTTTTCCTCTTTGCTTTTATTGCTGATGTGGCTGTTTTACTGGGCACAGCATCTGTTTGATTTTAATTTTTATGAATTAGGTGTCTTACCAAGAACAGCAAAGGGTTTAATCGGAGTTGTGTTCATGCCATTGATTCATTCTCAGAGGGAAATTGAGCACATCATCAATAATTCTATTCCAACATTTTTGCTCCTTTCAACCTTGATTTTTTATTACCAGGATATTGCGTTTAGAGTATTTATCCTTGGGTGGGTTTATACAGGTCTGGGATTGTGGGTCTACGCAGAAAACAATGGCGTTTATCACATTGGAATGAGCGGGGTTGTTTATATGTTAGCAGGTTTTCTATTTACATCCGGAAGCCTTCGTCGCTTCCTGCCATTGCAAGCAATTTCATTGTTTATCGTGTTTTTGTATGGAAGTATGATTTGGGGCATTTTTCCAATGGATGAAAAAATCAGTTGGGAAGGGCATTTTATTGGATTATGCGTTGGAGTATTACTGGCGTTTTACTACCGCGAGAAAGGTCCTCAACGACCTAAATTTCAATATGAAATAGAAAAAGAAATGGGCATCGAACCGCCGGATCTTGAAGGAATTTACAATGAAAGACTTCAGGAAATTGCCAGAGAAGAAGAATTAAAAAAGCAACAAGAGGATCAATCGCGTAAAATTATTTATCACTACAAGCCTAATTCGTCTCAGGACGATAACGATGTGCAATAGTTGCTGTTCCTGCAGACAACGCTGCCCATTCGTCAACATGAAAATCCAGTACAACGAGTTCACATGTTTTGAGATGAACATATTCTTCCGTCAAATAGCTTGCTAAACTGGAGATTCCGTCGTTATGGCCTATGATAAGTAAATTTTTAACCATTGTTTCTTTGCTGATGTAATGCAAATAGGTCGCAGCATCACACAAGTACAATTCGTCTAAAAATTCAACTGGGATTTCCCTGCAAGAATCGCTGATATAGTGGAATGTCTCTTTGGTTCTTTTCGCAGTAGAACAAAGTATTTTTTCAGGGGAAATGTTTTCGTTGGTGAAATGCTCTGCCATTAAAAGGGATTGGCGTTTGCCGCGGGGCAATAAGCTTCTGTCGAAGTCCTTGCCAGTGCTGCTATGAGGATCAGTTTTGGCGTGTCTGAGCAAATAAAGTTTCATGCGTAATAAGTTAACCCAACCATTGGTGGTGTTTAGTCGTTCAAAGTTACAGAAAGATCGATAGTTGATTCGGATAGAATTTTATTTATCCTTTAAACAAATAATTAAAGATTTACCACTAAATTGCAGGGAAACTATAAAATAAAGCACATAGAAAAGCTTGTGGAGGTAACAGCCGAAATAGTGAAAGCTTGTTTACGCGATGATCGCCGTGCGATTAAGTCGCTCTATATGTATTGTTTTAAGCAATTGATGCCTGTTTGTTTCCGTTACCATCACAATGAAGAGGATGCGCGTGCAGCACTCAACATGGGCTTCATGAAGATTCTCAAAGGACTCGAAACAATTGAAGGAGAATTTAATTTCAACGCTTGGTCGAAACGAATCATGATCAATTCATTGATTGATGAATACCGAAGAAATAAAAAGCACTCAGAGCATCTTCATTACAGAGAAACCGAAAGGGAATTGGAAGTAAATGTTGATTCAGTTGTCAATTCAGCAGATTCAAATTTCGGGTGCGATGCAATTATGAAAATGGTTGATGACCTGCCGCCTATTAGTGCGAAAGTGTTCAATTTATATGTAATTGATGGCTATAATCACAAGGAGATTGGTGAATTATTGAGCATTTCCGAGGGTACATCGAAGTGGCATCTTTCTACTGCACGAAAAATACTTCGTGATAAATTGGTAAAGATTGAAACCGTTTATAAAAAAATGGTCATATGAGCTGGACAGACGAAGATATTGACGGATTGTTCCGTGATGCTGCCGCTCAGAAAGAGTTTAGGTATGACGCTACTTTTTTTGAAGAAATTGAGCGGGAATTGCCTATTCATAGAAGAAGAAAGTCAAGGCTTTATTGGGTGTTGAGTTATTCCATGTTGGTTCTTTTTTCGCTGGTGAATTTAAAAATTTGGAAAACGGAATCAGTTGTTGTTACTGCAGCTAAAAGATTAAATGCAAAGAGCATTAGTTCTTGGCGAAGCAACAATAAAATTGAATCTCCATTGCCATCGACAGCTTTGAATCATCCTAATTCTGCAACGATTCAATCAGATGAACTTAAAAATAGTGCTCCTTTCACACCAAATTTATTGGAAGATGCTATTGTTGACACACCGCTTAGAAATGAAGTGCTTTCTTTCAATCAAGATTCCGAACAAGCTGAAATTAAGATGAAAACAAATCCTTTATTAGCTTCTTTTGGTGCTGGCGAAATAATAACAAGTAACATTTCATTGGAAGAGGAAATTTCAAAAAACAATTATTATTTACAATTCAATGGAGGAGTAGGTCAAGGTTACAATACGGTGATAGGCCGAAGCCATACGAATGGTATAGTGTCAATGGAATTCGGTGTAAAACGATCGTTTAGAAATTATACACTCAATGCTGGAGCCAATTTCCAATGGACAAAAATGGATGATCTTAAAATAAAGGAAAGAACAAAAATTTACGGATTTGGCTATTCAACTTATGACAATGTTTATTCGTTCAAAGGAATGGCAACTTGCGGATTGTCAATGGGTGTGTCACGACAATTTAAGCGACATGAAGTAGGAATAGTTGCAAGTCCATCATTAAGGATGTTTGCTTTGCTTGATCGCGTGCAATTGCTTGATGGGCAACAGTTTTCAAGTTACCAGGGAATAACGGATGTATCAATGTTTAAAAAGATATCTATACCTACTGGGTTGCAGTATTTCTATACGATTAACAAATCAATTCAAATTGGTCTGAATGCAAGTTATGATCTTGTGCAACCGATAAGTTCAGATCGTTTTGAAGGTTCTCCAATTAAAAATCCATTCCAAATTCAGTTTGGAATTAGAACAAATCTAGGCAGGTGATCAGAAGGTATTTTCATATTGCATTTGTTTTGTGCCTTCTTTTTTCATGTAATAAGAATAAAGTCGAGGACCCAATTGTGCAGGGAGTACCAATTTTCAACGTAAATGCAACAATAGACGGCGAGGATCTTTCTGTTGCAGCAGGAAACAATGGTTTTGTATTGACAACTTCTACTGAATGGAAAAATGGGGTGAGATTATTTTCGGGGAAATTGGCTAACAATGATTTGGAAATTGGATTGGCTCTGTTTGATGGTCATTTAGATATGCCAAATTTTTCCCTGAATTCATTGGCAGGACAAGAATTAGTGTTTCACTCAAATGAACAAGAAGTACTTCTTGATTTGTCGCTTGACATGTTTCCAAATGCTGAACAAATTGAGGAGATCAAATGGTATGTTGATGGTGTTTTAATGGGAATAAATGAATTGCAAATCAATGAGCCTGGCAAATACAATATTTGTGCTGCCGTGACTTTTGATTGTGGTTCTCAGGCGACGCTTTGTAACGAAATGATAGTGGGTTATTCAAAATCTGCTATCGCCCAAGTGAGGCATTTTATTGATTCGGATGGTCAAGTTCAGGCATGGGTAGATGCTGCTGGAACATCTGTTGATCATATTCAATGGAAGCTGGATGGTCAAAATGTTTCAATCTCAAATACGTTGAATTGCACTGTGAGCCCTCAATTCCATACCTTAACGGCTGTAGTTTATTTTCAAAATGGTGTCGTTAGGGAAAAATCGGTCTTGGTTGATGGTCATGTAGAAGGAAACTTTTTGGATGACTTCTCCATTTTTGAATGTACACCAAGTTTGAATTTAAGTGATTATTCAATTGTTTTGACCTTAAAAAAAGAAAGTCTAAATTATTCTTCGGCGTATGCAGATAATCACATGTCAACTGTTTTAATCAAGTCCATTGATTATTACGGTAAAAATGCTTCAGGTAAGCCAGTATTCAAAATCTCAGCACAAATAGATTGTCTACTTGGACAATTAGGAACTAGTGAAGTCGTCCCATTTCAAGGCGATGTGAATTTTGGAATTGAAGTCGACAAGTAATTCTTTTTAATATACTTTTGGTGCTCAATTAATTAATTTATGAAACAACTTTTACTACTCAGCTCAATTGTAATAACGAATGCGATATTTTCTCAAGGGATAACTTTAACATCCATAGATTTTGCGAATGGGGGAGATACTGTTCGAACAAGTCTTGCGACAGATAATGGCAATGATTATGCAGCAACCGGTGCAGCGTATACTTGGGATTTTTCTATGCTCACGGCTAATTCTCAAAAATTGAGGAATTTTTCTCCGATGACAGAAGCGCCGCTCTTTGTGCAATTTTTATTCGGATTCTCTGCGCCCAATCAATACCGAGCTAGTTATTTTATTGAATCCACAGATTTGCCTATTTCTCAAATAACTTCAATTTTACCTATTACGATAGAAAACATTTACCAGTATTCAAAAGTGATGACGGATTCAATTACGAGTGTTGGCTATTCTATGAAAGTGACTTTGAATGGCTCGACCGTGGATCTGCCAATAAAATCTGATACGATTGAAACACGTTATAATTTGCCTTTGAATTATGGGGATAGTCACTTTTCAAGAGGATTTAGTAAAATAGATTTCAATCCCTTATACAATGCAATCTGGAATCAACATCGCACCAGAACTACAACAGTTGATGGATACGGGACATTAATTACTCCTAATGGTACATTTGACGTTTTGAGAGTGAAACATGATATCACAGAAACAGATTCAATATACACTGAACTGCCATTTATTGGTGGAACATGGATTCCTTTGGATCTGCCGCTCGTGCATGAGTACGAATGGTGGGCAAATGGTGAGAAGTTGCCCGTGTTGAAATACACCACCAATGAGGTGTTAGGAAACGAGGTGGTGTCAGCTGTTGAATACAGGGATCAATATTTGGGTTTAGATGCGGGTATTGAAGAATTAGGAATCGAAATGAACATGTATCCGAACCCTGTAAAAGATGTTTTGCATATTCAAGCAGATTTGCAAGTGTCTCAAATCGATGTTACTGATCAACTTGGAAATATTGTAAGTTCACAGGAATTAATACCTGCTGATGAATTATTTCTTGACGTGTCAAAGCTTGCGGCGGGCACATATATCGTGAATGTATACGCTGGTTCAATAAAAGCAACGCAACTATTCGTTAAACAATAGCCAAATCATTTTGTATCTTTGCTGAAAGGCAAATCGGTCTATCGCTGTTCATCTATGATGGAGAGAGGAAAGTCCGGGCAGCATAGAGCGCCGTACTTCCTAACGGGAAGGTGTCGACTTTTGTCGGCAACAGAAAGTGCCACAGAAAGGAAAACTACCCAGACGAACATTGTTTCGTATGTGGAAAAGGTGAAAAGGTGAGGTAAGAGCTCACCGTGCAGGTGGCGACATGTGCAGCGAGGTAAACCTTACGGGCTGAAAGACCATGTATACCGAGGCTTGAGGGCTGCTCGCCTAACTCGGAGGGTAGGTCGATTGATTCCGCGCGTGAGTTCGGAACTAGAGAAATGATAGGCATCCCGTTTACGGGAAACAGAACCCGGCTTATAGATTTGCCTTTTTATTTTTTTTTCGCGTTTGAAATGACTTCAACAGCGTCCCGGGAGATTCTTCACTGTTGGTCAGTGTCAGAGCAGAATGTTCAATCCCATCCAAACGATACTTTAATGAGGTGAATTTTGCAGAACCTATTTTGCGGGATTTTATGCTTCGAATACTGTTGACAGATGTAACACGATTTTTTTCGAGATTTGAAATGATGAGGTCATCACCTTGTACGCTAATTTCAGATAGTTTTCTGTAAATATTCCTCGACTTATAAATGGTATAACTACATAATAGTAAAAATGAAATGGCAAAAAATGGAAATTCTCTCAATAGCACTATAAATAGAAATTCGATTGACAGAAGAATGGTAGTTAAAATTACAAATGCCCGTTTTATTTTAACATTTACACGGGCAACCGTAATTTGACGGTTGTTTGATAGCATTGCAGACATGGTTTCTCCCCGGAGGGTTTTAGCACGCCAAAATTGCGAAAAATAGATGTTGTTATATACAATTAATATAAAATGTTTTGCACATCTGAATAAGTATCGGTAAGTCGAATGGGTGCCCGACTATATCTTTTGAATCGAATAGTTTGATAGCTTCCTTTTATTGCTGCATCGGGACTTAAAGGAAATGTATTCAGTTGTCGGTTGATTTTCCCATTTAAACGGTTGGTATAAATAGCGCGCAGAAAGAACATTGCATTCGTGAAGTTTCGGGCTTGTTTTACAATAGCAAAGCAAGGCATATCATAATAAACACCACCATGACGTTGATTTGGGAAAAGCACTTTTCCTTTTTTATAAACCTTTAATGTGTTGTTTGATTTTGTTAAAAATGAAGAATATTTTGTGAACAGGACTGTCGAATAGATTAAGGTGTCTGCTTTTTCAAGTGTTTTGATTTTTTTTGCATTAAAATTATCAATCCACTCTTCTTCTGAGATAAGGCTAGTAGGTTGGGTTTTGTGAGCTACATATGCGTAAAAAGGAAACAGTTCTTTTTTGGATTGAAGATCAGTACACCAGCTATCTACTGTTTTT
>CAISOQ010000155.1 GCA_903887095.1 uncultured Flavobacteriia bacterium | reverse complement strand
TGCCGCAGGTGTATTCGGAAAAGGGTTGGTCGATAAATTAGGATTAAGCGAAAAAGTATTTGCTCGATTAGTGACTTTTGGAAAAGCCTTTGGGTGTCATGGTGCAGCTATTCTAGGGCCATTAACCTTGAAAGAGTTTCTAATCAATTTTGCCCGATCGTTCATTTACACAACCGCGTTGCCTCCAACAACGTATACCTTAATACAGCAGCAATGTTCGCTTGATTTCGTTCAATTGCAGCTAAAACTTCAATCAAATATTCGACTATTTAGGAGCAATTTAGGGAGTTTTAATTTTAAATCAGATGAGAGGTCACCTATTCAAATAGTAACCTTTGGTTCAATTGTAAAAACAAAACAAATTGCAGAGATAATTCAGGAAAAAGGAATAGCTGTGAAACCGATTTATAGTCCAACTGTTGCAAAAGGAGCGGAGTGCATTCGTATTTGTCTCCACGCTTTTAATAGTGCTGAAGAGATTGAGGAGTTGTGTACTTTGTTGAAAGAATTGTAATCCTAATTTTATCCTTCAAGTTCCCAAACGCTATGATAGGCGTTTATTGACTCGGCATAATCAAGAAGTTGCGCATAAAAAGAATCTGACCCTAATGTTGCGCTATCTCCAATAATAAAGAGCCTGTTTTTTGCTCGTGTCATAGCAACATTCATTCGGCGATAATCTTTTAGAAAACCAATTTCTCCTTCATTGTTCGATCTCACCAGAGAAATGATTACGTTTTCTTTTTCTTGTCCTTGATAGCTGTCAATTGTGCTTGATTGATAAGTTGAAAATTCAGTCTTAAGCAATGCTACTTGACCTGCATAGGGTGAAATGAGCACTGTTTTTTCTGCTGTGAGATTGTATTGCTGGATCAACTTGGAAATTGCAGTGATTTCACCCTCATTGATCAAGCTTGAACCATCTTCTCCACTTTCTTCGTCGCATCCAGCACCGGCCGTATCGAAAAAGTAGAAATGTTTGTCATTCGAAAGAAGCGATGTTTCTGATTGCACTTTCCCTTTGTAAAAATACCGATTGGAAAATTCTACAATAGGTTCTTTCATGCGATATTGAACATTCAAAAGATTGATTTCCTGCAAATTTTCGGCACAAACTTCTAAAATGGATCTGTTAAAACCAAGTTGAATCGCTTCTTGTGAAAGAATAGTAGGAGGCAATTGAAAATGATCGCCTGCTAAAACAATGCGTTCTGCAAATGGAAAAATGCACCATGCCAAAGGTTCTAAACATTGACCTGCTTCATCAATTATGAGAACATCCAACTTCGTATCGATATCTCTGTAAATATCTGAAAGAGCAATTGGTGTTCCTAAAATCACCTGTGCTTGTTCAAAGAGCCTCTCTTCATTGTATTCTTGTATGTCGCGAATTTGTTTGCGAATATTTTTAACCTCCTTGATTAATAAATTTCTTTGATCTCTTTCATCTTTGCCGAAGTTACGCTTGTATTGATGTGCCATTTTTCGCAATTCTTCGGCTTGAATTTTTAGTCGCTTTACCTCTTTTTCTTCTTTGCTATTTTTTAATTTTCCTTCGGGAGTAAATGGTAAAATCTGTTCATTTACTTTTGAATTGTTTCCAACTCTCAAGATATTTATTTTCGGATGCTGTCTATTCAACTGAAGAGCAAAATGATCAACAGCAGTATTACTTGGTGCTGCAATTAAAATTCTTTTTTTTAATTCACATAATTGATATACAGCTTCGATAAGAGTAGTCGTTTTCCCTGTTCCGGGAGGTCCATGAACAACTTGAATGTCTTGATTTCCATTGATAATTTGACATACAGCAGTTTGTTGACTTTCGTTTAGGCCTTCGTTTTTAAAGTTGATTTCTGTATTCCTTTGATCACTGGAATTATTTTCAACTTGTTTGTTGTGAATTTTTTGAAATAAATGTGATAATTGTTTGTTGGTTGAGATTGAATCTATTGCATTTCTCATCAATTGAGTTGTCCGAACATCAGGCGAAATTTTAATTCCTGTGCCTTCATCTTCTATCCAGTCAGGAAAATCGGATGTAAATAATCTGAATTCTCCTTTTCTTCCATCATAAAACAATAACATGCCTTTTATCGGTTCTTCACCTGTGCAGAAAAGTTCAATGGAACAGCCATCTCGAAATGAATTTGCGTCAGAGGGATAGGGAGTTGAGAATGCAATCTCTGGATAGTCTAAATAACCGAAGGTTTTACGATTGACACGAATTGGATGAATTGCTAACCCTGAAGATTTGAGCATTTTGAGAGATGCCCCACCTTCTAGTTGGTAGCGTTTTATTTGTTCTTTTTCCTCAAGTTCAATTGATTTAAGAAGTAATTCTATTTCCTTTTCCATCATATAAAAACAAAAAAAAGACCGGCATAACCGGTCTTCTATATAAAAAATAGTTGAACTTATACAGACGCGATTTTATCTGACATATATTCACCAGCTTTCAGTTTTCCAACAATTTTGGAGAAACATTCGATAGTGTATTGAACATCCTCCAAGGTATGCACTGCTGTTGGGATCAATCTAAGAATGATCATTCCTTTCGGAACAACAGGGTAAACAACCATAGAACAGAACAAATTGAAATTTTCACGCAAATCATAAATCAAATTCGTTGATTCAGGAATAGATCCATTCATGTATACTGGTGTTACACACGATCCCGTTGGTCCGATGTCGAATCCTGCATCTTTTAATCCATTTTGAAGTGCATTCGTGATTTCCCAAAGTTTCGTTTTGTATTCTGGGTGATTTCTCATCAATTCCAAACGCTTCAAGGCCCCAATTACGAGAGGCATTGGCATTGCTTTCGCGAAAATCTGCGAACGCATATTGTAACGTAGGTATTCAACAACTTGTTCATCACTGGAAATAAATCCGCCAATTAGTCCAAATGATTTAGCGAATGTCCCAAAATAAATATCTATACTCTCTTGACAACCTTGCTCTTGACCAGTTCCTGCACCTGTTTCTCCTAGTGTTCCAATTCCATGAGCGTCGTCAACGAACAAACGGAAATTGAATTTTTTCTTCAACTCAACGATTTCTTTCAATTTTCCTTGGTCACCGCGCATTCCAAAAACACCTTCGGTGATAACTAAGATTGCACCTCCTTGTTCCTCTGCCAATTTAGTCGCTCTTTCTAATTGTTTCTCACAATCTTCGATATCATTGTGTTTGAAAACGTAGCGTTTGCCCATGTGAAGGCGCACACCGTCTAAGATACAAGCGTGTGATTCAGCGTCATAAACGATTACATCTCTGCGGTCCACCAAACAATCTATAGCAGATACAACTGCCTGGTATCCGAAGTTGCAAAGAATTGTGTCTTCTTTTTCAACAAATGCAGACAATTCGGCTTCCAATTGTTCGTGGTAATTTGAGTTTCCACTCATCATACGCGCTCCCATTGGTGCAGCAAGTCCGAATTCAGCAGCTGCTTTAGCATCCGCCTCACGCACTTCAGGATGGTCAGCCAAACCTAGGTAGTTATTCAAACTCCAATTCAGTCGTTTTTTACCACGGAATACCATATGTGGTCCTATAGCTCCTTCCAATTTTGGAAAAGTAAAATAACCATGGGATTCTTTAGCGTGTTGTCCGATTGGACCTCTGTTGCTCTTGATTTTTTCAAAAATGTCTTGAACCATAGTGATGTTTTTTGGTAGCCTTGTAGAATATTAAGGCGTTTCAATTTACAGCAAAATTAGGCTTTTTAAGGCAGATAATCCCGCAAAAAGTTTCAAATTATTAACACATCATGTTCATACTAAAGATTCTTGTCTAATAAATAGATGATAGATGAGATGGATGCGGCACCTAATTCAAGCTCTCTTTTATTGACATTTTCGAAAATGTCCGAAGGTGCATGGTGAAAGTCAAAATACCTTTGTGAATCA
>CAISOQ010000154.1 GCA_903887095.1 uncultured Flavobacteriia bacterium | reverse complement strand
TCACCATTTATCCATCCTGCATTGGTCATAGCATCAATTGAACTTTCTTTCCCTCTGGAATTTGTGGATGCAATAAAATAGTATGTGTTACGAATTGCGTTTTCCGGAATTTTCATTCTTACCTTCAAAGGTAATTGAACAGGCTCTCTAGCATCACCCAATGAAATAGAGTTAGTTATAAGTATAGAATGACGCAGGGGTTGATAAAATGTGAATTTATCGGCAGCGATTGCCATATTTTCATTTTGAAATTCATAGCCAGAATCTGGGAGAAAAAAGTTTTTCGAATCAAAAGGTTGAAGAGCTGAATTAATTGTTCCTTTCTCTATTTTTAAGTCAAATGAAAGTGTGGATGAATTACCCTTTTCATCATTTACTAAAAAAGTTATACTGTTTCTGTCTCCTGGTTTGACTTTGAGTATACCTGATTTTTCTGGTGGATATATTCCGAGTGGATTATGTTTGGTTCGGAACGATTTCTGAAATTCTTGATCTTTATCTGCGTAAGCTCTGTAATCAACGTGGTCATTCACATAGCGTGTATGATCAAATGAAATTCGATCCATGCGCTGTGAAAAAAATTCTTTCCCTTCCACATATATTTTGGATTGATAGATACCACAATTGTTTGAAGCACCATCCAATTGATCTGACGTCTCAAAGGCAAACCCAACTCCTCCTTCCAAACTGCAATAGTCAGCGGGTAAACTGACGAGATTATTTGCAACTGCATAATTCTTACCGTTTTTCTGAATAGCAATTATTTTTGATTTACCAGGAAGCAAATAGCCTTCTTTAGATAAGGCATAAACCTTTATGGCATTGATTGTTGGTGCCCGGTGATCAGCTAAATCGAATCCATAGGACAAGGGGTTCAAAGCATCTTCTGTTTCGGTATCCCTCAATTCAAAATGCAGGTGAGGAGCGAATGAATGTCCCGTATTTCCGGAAAGTGCAATTAATTGTCCCCGCTTAATTGGCAAGTCTTCGGCACGAAAATAAATATCCACTTCAAAATTTTCCTGCTGTGTTTGAATAACTTTTACAAGAGAATCTATTTTTCCCTTTAGAATGGAACAGTGAGCATAAACACTCGTAATGCCATTTGGGTGATCGATATAAATTGATTTTCCGTAACCATCGGGTGATATTTTAACCCTTGAAACAAAACCATTTTCAATTGCAAAGATTTGTAGACCTTCTTTTCCATTTGTCTTAAAATCGACGCCCATGTGGAAGTGGTCTGGTCGAATCTCTCCAAAATTTGCCGCAAGTTCTAAAGGAATGTTGAGTGGGGAACGAAAATTGTTTTTTTTAGGCTGCGCAACTAAAAATCCGGTCCAGAAAATAAAAATGAATAGCTTGAAAATGTATTTTTTCATCAATCAAAAGTAAATCTTTTAAAAAAATCTGCAGGGATTCTTTCCAAATAGTTGCTCATATACTTTTCAATACTAACTTTGTAGTAAAGTCGTAACTAATGACAGACACAATTCAGCAGATCATTGAAAAAATCCGATCTAAAAGCATCGAGATACATAGCCAATTGATCAAAGAGCGAGAAAAAAATACTGTTCTTGAAGCTGAAAATGTTGCGTTAAAAGCTCAATTGACTGGCATGGCTGATACACAGAAAGTGTTGAATGTTGAAATGTCTGAGTTGAAAATTGCGTTAGAAGCGGCTAGAAATCAAGTTGTCGAAACTCCAATTTCCAAAAACAGGAAAGACGAGGAGATTGATGAGCTGGTTAAGGAAATCGAATACTGCATTAGTCAGTTAAAAAAATAGTGAATGGGTAAAATATCCTTGAAAGTCAATGTTGGTGGCAGAACCTATCCTCTTACGGTAAACGAAGAGGAGCAGCAACGCGTTTTGAAAGCAGCAGAAGACATTAACAAGGCTATTAAAATGCTCCAAGAGAATTACGCAGTGAAGGATATGCAAGACCTTCTTGCAATGTCTGCCCTGCAGTTGTCTACAAAATCCACTAATCAAGCGTCTTCATCAGCGCCGGTTGCACCCGATTTTTCTGATGTAGAAGCGAAACTTAATGACCTTTCGAAAGAATTGGATGCATTAGGTTGATCGATTTTCTTTTCTTGTATTCTTTCTTTCTGACAACTTGCTGTTGTTTAATTAATAATTTGATTTAAATGGATTTAATTTCAGTATTATTAGGACTTGCAGGGGGTGGAACAGGGGTTTTTGTTCTGCAGAATGTAGTGCTAAAGAATAAAAAAGAACAGCTCATTAGAGAGGCTGAATTGGAAGGGGAAAATATTAAAAAGGATAAAATTCTTCAAGCCAAAGAAAAATTCCTCAAGTTGAAGGAGGAGCATGAAATCACTATAAAGGACAAAGAACGAAGACTTCAATCTACTGAGGATCGTGCGAAAGCGAAGGAAAAAACACTTTCTCAAAAGATTGAAGAAGTTGCTAGAAAAGAGAATGAGTTAGAGAAGAATCAATCGGAACTTGAAACACGTGTCCAGTCATTCGATTTGAAGCATCAAGAACTTGAGAAAATTCAAGAAAAACGAGTTGCAGAACTTTCTAGAATTAGTGGTATGTCTGCGGAGGACGCTAAGAATCATTTGATGGAGGCATTGAAGGATGAGGCAAGAACAAGCGCAATGACATACATTAAAGACATAACTGAAGAAGCTAAATTGAACGCAAACCTTGAAGCCAAAAAGATTGTGATTCAGTCTATTCAAAGAGTTGCAACGGAGCAGGCTGTTGAGAATGCAGTATCCGTTTTTAACATTGAGTCAGATGAGGTCAAAGGAAGGATTATTGGTCGAGAAGGTCGAAATATCCGTGCTCTAGAGGCTGCAACCGGTGTGGAAATTATTGTTGATGACACTCCTGAAGCAATTATTTTATCTTGTTTTGATCCGGTTAGAAGAGAAATTGCTCGCTTAGCATTGCACCAATTGGTTTCTGACGGTAGAATTCACCCCGCACGAATTGAAGAAGTTGTTGCAAAGACAAGAAAACAATTAGAAGAAGAAATTGCAGAAACGGGAAGAAGAACCTGCATGGATTTAGGAATTCATGGTCTTCATCCAGAATTAACGAGAATGGTAGGTCGAATGAAATACCGTTCTTCATACGGACAAAACTTATTACAGCACTCCCGTGAAGTTGCTAATTTGTGCGCAACAATGGCGGCTGAATTAGGATTGAATGTTAAATTGGCTAAACGTGCTGGTTTACTGCATGATATTGGTAAAGTTCCTGATGATGAACCAGAATTGCCGCATGCTATCTTAGGGATGAAATTGGCCGAAAAATATGGTGAAAAACCGGATGTTTGTAATGCCATCGGAGCTCACCATGATGAAGTTGAAATGACTACATTAATTTCACCAATTGTACAAGTTTGTGATGCTGTTTCTGGTGCTCGTCCTGGTGCCCGCCGTGAAATCGTGGAGGCATATATTAAACGAATCAAGGAACTTGAATCCTTGGCGTTGTCGTACGATGGAGTATCAAGTGCATATGCGATCCAGGCTGGACGTGAATTACGCGTTTTGGTTGAGAGTGAAAGAGTTTCAGATACCAAAGCAGACGAACTGTCATTTACCATTTCTCAACGTATTCAAACAGAAATGACATATCCAGGTCAGGTTAAGGTGACGGTGATTCGCGAAAAACGATCAGTTAACTACGCAAAATAAGTAGAATGAACGCACTTGAGGGAAAGAAGGTCTTAGTTACTGGCGGAGCAGGATTTATTGGCTCTAACTTGGTGGAGGCTCTGTTAAACCTTGGTTCACAGGTGATTGTTCTGGATAATCTGGAAACAGGTAAATATGAGAATTTAGCCGAGTTCGAAAAAAATCCTCTTTTTGAATTTTTTAAGGGTGATATTCGAAATGAAGAAGATTGTTTAAAAGCGTTGGATGGAGTTGATGTCATTTCACATCAAGCCGCATTGGGTTCTGTGCCAAGGTCAATTGAGTTTCCTCATAATACACATGCTGTCAATGCAAGTGGGTTTTTGAATATGCTACATGCCGCCAAAGAAAAAGGTGTCAAAAGATTTGTTTATGCCAGTTCGTCATCTGTGTATGGGGATAGTACTATTTCTCCTAAAACAATTGGATCAGAGGGGGATTTATTGAGCCCATATGCTGTAACCAAAGCATTGAACGAGCAATATGCAGCTGTTTATGCGCGTTTGCACAAAATGGAGACTGTTGGCTTGCGTTATTTTAATGTTTTTGGTCCCAAGCAAGATCCAAACGGTGTTTATGCAGCTGCAATTCCAAAGTTTGTGGATCGAATGATCAAAGGAGAAGAAATCACGATACATGGTGATGGCGAGCAAACAAGAGATTTTACGTATGTCAAAAATGCAGTTAAAGCAAATTTGTTAGCCCTTTCTACAGAAAATGAAGCTGCTTTCGGCAGAGCATATAATGTTGCTTGTGGACATTTCTTCACTTTAAATGCAGTCATTCAATCCATCAAAACGGTGCTTATCCAGCAAGGCCGGTACAATGACAACTCCAAGGTTGTTCACGGACCTGAAAGGAATGGTGATATCCGCCACTCGTTGGCTGATATTTCTGAAACAATTAATGATCTGAATTATAAGGATTATTGGCATTTTGATCAAGGGATGAAGGAATACCTTTCGAATTAAGATTTCAATGTTTAAATGGGTCAATTGGAAATCGGAGGTTGTTAAGAATATAATGGTTCTCACCTCTGGTACAGCATTGTCACAGATGGTGGCCTATGTTCTAACTCCCATTATTACCCGTTTATATACACCAGATGAGTCCGCAGAGTTAGGACTTTACATAAGAATCATTGGAGTTGGTGCAGCCATTGCAACTGCAAGATATGAATTGGCTTTACCGGTTCTTAAATTAGATCATCATTCATTTAGGGTGTATCGATTTGCATTGCGGGTAACGTTAATCACGAGCTGTTTTGCGATGCTGATTATGCTTTATCCAATACTTTTTTCTGGAAGTTTGTCAAATGCACTTTTTTATCTTTCAATTCCATTCGGTTTGGCGCTGTTGGCTTTTCAGAATTTAGGCACAAATTGGGCTGTTCGAATGAAACGATTTCGACTTATCTCGTATTCAAAACTTGCAAGTTCAGCAGCTGGAAATATTTTAAAAGTCGTTTTTGGATTTTTTCAAACTGGCTACATTGGTTTGATTCTAGGAACTGTCATTGGTTTTATTGTAGGTTGTATATTTTTTCTCCGCGATTTCAGATTTACCAATTCATCGTTTAAAATAAGTTCCAAATCTCCAAGAAATGCGGTTTTGGCAAGGCAATACATAGAATTTCCTAAAATAAATTTGCCTCATACATTAATGGATTTGGGTAAAGAGTTGCTTATAGCCTTTATTATTTGGGAAATTTTTGGAAAACGAGAATATGGTCTTTTTAATCACACGTATCAAATGTTACGCATCCCTCTTGTATTGATAGGAGCATCAATCGGACAAGTTTTCTTTCAACGCTGTGCAGAACGCATTAATAAAGGGGAGGATATAACGATTGTGGCCAGACAATCAGTAAAAACGCTTTTTGTGTTTTCGATTGTACCTTTCTCGGTAGTTTTCTTTTTTGGAGCTGAATTATTTGCACTTGTATTCGGAGAAGATTGGCGTGAAGCAGGTCAGTATGCTCAAATTATGGCCCCTTGGTTTATGGTCAATTTTATGTCTTCTCCAATTTCGTCATTGCCCTTGATCTTAAAAAAGCAAGGTTCTTTTTTTATGTTGGCATTAGTGGGTTCACTTCTTATGATCGCAAGTTTACTTCTGCCTAATTGGCTTTATGGTGCATCTATCATACAAACTCTTTGGATTACGAGTTTGTCGCAAGCAGCCTTTTTGATTGTTGTTATCTTTATTATCTTCGGATATGCAAAAAACTGGAAGAAATGAATTGGTTGCATCGATTGAAATCCAAATTTTTCAAAAATAATACGTCTTCAATTGGTCCGCGTATGCGATCTGGCTTCAAACACAATGGTCAGTTTCTTCCGCATGTTCGAATTTCGGAGTCAACTGTAATTTCGTTTCCGGTCAATTTGAATCTTGCTGATAATTTGTTCATTGGTCACTACAATTTCATTGAAGCGTCGCACGGAATTTCAATAGAAGAAGGTGTTCAGATTACAAATTATTGCTCGATACTAACGCATAGTAGTCACGTTTCTATTCGATTGTATGGGAAGAGTTATCTTGGTAAAAAAGATCCAATAGGTTATAAAAAAGGACCGGTCAGCATTGGTTGTTACACTTTTGTGGGGCCACATGTTACGATTATGCCGAATACCACAATCGGAAAAGGTTCTCTAGTGGCAGCCTATTCATTGCTCAAAGGAGAATACCCTGATTTTTCAATTATTGCTGGAAATCCTGCACAGGTTGTAGGGGATACCAGAGAAATGGATAAGAAATATTTGGATGAATATCCTGATTTAAAAGCGAATTACCGCCAATGGGCAGGCCTTTAAAAATAATAATAGTTGGATTGCCCTTGTTTGCTGAGAGGCTTGCAAAGAGTCTGAAGGAATTTGATCCTTCTAACAACTATATTTCTTTAAATACTTATTATAAACGATGGGATAAAATCAGGGCTAAATTTCTGATTCCTCGGGCGGATTTACTTTTTTCAATCAATGGCACCATATTGCCAAGTGGTGTTTTCGATTTGGCATTTTCTAAAAAGATACCGGTTGTAATGAATTGGGTTGGTACGGATGTTTTACTAGCAGAAAAGGCAATTGAATCAGGTTCTTTTCGTCAGAATTACATAAACCAAGCGATTCATTTTTGTGAAGTTAATTGGATTCAAGAAGAGCTTAAAAATAGTGGGATATCTTCAGAAATATGCAATTTCGCATCGTTTGATAAAAAGTTTGAGGCAAAGTTACCGACAGAAAAAAAATTGAATGTACTCTCATATATCCCCAAAGAACGTTCTGATTTTTATGGTATTGAAATGCTTCTTAGGGTGGCAAAAAACTTACCTACTATTCAATTTTTAATTGCGGGTACAAAGGCTGAGGAGTATCAACCATTGCCTCAAAATGTACAAGCGCTTGGGTGGGTGAAGAATATGGATGAGGTATATGATCGTTCCCATGTGGCTATTAGAATTCCTGAACATGATGGACTCTCCACATTTATTTTGGAATCTTTAGCGCGCGGTAAAGAGGTCATATATAAATATTCTTTCGATTATTGTTACCAGTGCACTAACGAGGATGAATTAACACGTCGATTGAAAGAATTAGAAGATGCATTTAATAGGGGAGAATGGAAGGTTAATTCAGATGGAATTGATTTTATTGCAGATGAATTCAGTCGGGAAAGAATTCTGGGAAATCTGTTGATGAAAATTCAGCAAATAGCAAAATGATTGCTTCAAATAAACATATTGTCATCGTTTGTGCAAACTTTCACCCTATGAAGCACATTGCGGCATTCAGAATGAATGCTTTTGTAAAGTATTTCGACAAACAGCATTTTGACATCACCGTAATTGCCTCGAATGAAAGTGCTCCAGAAGGGAGGAATTCATTTGAAGGCGCGGATGTTTACTATATTGGAGGAAGTAAATGGATAAAAATTCGGAAACAATATCAAGGAATGCCAAAGTGGAAACACCACTTGTATTCATTGAATAATAAATTGATTCGGTTTTTTTCAAAGAGTGATTTCCCTAGATGGATAAATAAAATAGACAATCAACTTGAATCAATTCATAAGGAGAAGAACATCGATTTTATACTTACAACCTTCTTTCCTATTGATACACACATTGCTGGATTACATTTTAAGGAAAATCATCCCAATACCATTTGGATTGCTGATATGCGCGATGAAATGAGTATGAATGTCCTCATTGACAAGAAAGAAAAAGCGTACTATGTGGAAATAGAACAAAAAATCGGTCGGCTTGTCGATATCGTGACATCGGTGAGTGAACCTATTTTAGATGGCTTCAAGATAAATATGGGGAATAGTCGAATAAAGTACCTTGAAATAAGAAACGGGTTTGATCATGAGTTGAAAGCATCTGTAAATTTTAATTCAATTTTCACTTTTACTTATGCAGGAACTTTTTATGGGAAGAGAAAACCAGATACATTTTTTGCAGCATTAACTGAGTTAAAGAAAGAGAAGAAATTACCAAATGAATTAAAAATTCAATTCTTGGGTACGCATGAGAATTTCACCATTCCAAATGAGTTTAAAGAGCAATGTTTATTTCTTGAGTCTGTTGCAAATGAAAGAGCAATAGAAATTCTGCTGCAATCTGATTGCAATTTAATGGTCCACCCACCGAGCGAAGCAAAGGGAATATTTACAGGCAAGCTCTTTGATTATTTATCTGTCCGTAAACCAATTTTAGCATTGTTGGATAAGGACGATGTTGCTGCCAAATTAATTGAAGAATGCAAGGCAGGAATAAATTGTGATTTTTACGATGTTCCTGAAATCAAAAGTGCAATCCTCCAACTTATACATTTGTGGGAAACCAAACAAACGTTGAATTACGATGAAGATCGAATAAAATTATTGCACCGACGGGATCAAGTTAAAAAGTTGGAAAATCAGTTGCTGGAATTTTAAAATGGCATACATAAGCGAATTTCGAGATAAAGTTGTTCCAGTTTGGAAGTCAAACGGACTTTTTTTCTTGTGCCTCTTTTCCTTATATGTTGGTCAAGGAATCTCCTATGGACCTTTGTGCCTTTTCCATTTTGTGATTCCGATCTATGTTTTGAGAGAACTTTTAAAAGGGGTTGCATGGCGTGACTTGATCACAAAGGAATCTGCGCCAATTCATTTGTTTTATATCCTCATTTTTGGGATTTCTCTGTTTCATCCCCTGCAATTAAAGTATCTCTATTTCTATGGAATAAGTTATGGTATCTTTTGCATCTTGTGGCTCAAGCGCTCTTTCATAGTAGATAATTATAAGTCAGTTGTACTTTTTATGGGCATACTAGTCAGTATTGATTTGATAATCGCTGCTTTGGAGCTTTTAACGCCCTTTCGATACCCTATTTCGAAGATTTCTGAATACAATCATTTGTTTGGCAGGAATTTCAACATGTTTGCCTCTCAATCATATTGTTTTGATATCAACTATGTTCAAAGTTCACCCACTGGCCTCCATTGGAATCAAAATAATTTGGCACTCGTTTTTCTAATGGTATTTCCTTTTACCCTATTGGTGAAAAATACCTTGGTGAAGAATGTTTTGAGAATGATAATGATTGTTTTAATTGTAGCTACGGGTTCACGATTAGGATTTTATGCAGTTGCATTGATTTTGCTCTTTCTGATGGTCTTTGAACTCAAGAAAAGAGAATGGTCCTTGCTGCTTCCTGTGCTAACTATTGCATTTATTCTGACGGATGGATTTTATTATTTTCCGACAGGAATGAAAAAGGTGAAGGAAGTGGCATTGATAAGTCAAAGTGTTTTTACCGATCGTTTTCCGGAGCACTGTTATCTGAAGAAGAATTCACAAGAATCCCGAAATGCACTTTTGGTTACGGGTAAACAATTGTTTTTAAATAAACCAATAGCTGGGCACGGTGCTGGAGGGTTTACACACGAACTGGAACAAATGAACAGGGAGCTAGACAATCAATCCGATTCAATGGTGACCAATTCACACAATTTTATTTTGGAGTTATTGGTTGATTTTGGTGTTTTGATAGTATTTCCAATCACTCTGCTGTTTTATAGAATAACTCAAAAATTAAGGCGTAAAAAAACTTCCGATTTATTGTTGGTTTTTCTTTTAGGGACAGCAATGTTGGCGGGCACTATTATGGTTAGTAGTTTAGTTTATTTTCTGCCGTTTTATTTGTTTTTATTTCTTTCATTCAGTGTGTTGTCAACTGATAATGGAAGTCTATCACTTGAATAATCGTATCTTCGTCAGATAGAAATGAAAATACTTCTCCTCGCAGATATTGGATCTTCCCACACTGAGAAATGGGCACTTGGATTAGCTTCCAAAGGAATAAAAGTTGGAATATTTAGTTTCAACAAAGCACGATTCGCATGGTACGAAAGAGAAGATAATATTGAGCTTCTGTTTCAACCGGAGGAAACAGTTTCCGGAAATAAATTTTCAGAAAAGATGGGTTATTTTCGTTATTTGCCCATTCTCAAATCAAAACTCCGAGAATTCAAACCCGATATTTTACATGCACATTACGCAAGTAGTTACGGATTAATAGGTTCTTTGTCTAAATTTCAACCCTTCATAATTTCTGTGTGGGGTTCAGATGTATATGATTTTCCAAAGAAGAGCTGGCTCAATAACACGCTTCTCAAATATGCACTTTCGAAACCTAAAATTATTTGCTCTACAAGTGAATGCATGAAAACGGAAACCAAAAAATATACATCAAAAGAGATAGATGTAATACCTTTTGGTATTGATGTAGAGAAGTTTGCGAGGGATGCGGGTGCTAAAATTTTAAAGGAAAATGAAACCATTACAATTGGGAATATTAAATCCTTGGAAGATAAATATGGGATAGATGATCTGATAAAAACGTTTCATCTATTACTGCAGAACCAACCAAATCTCAACGCTCAATTATTGATTGTTGGTGATGGCAATAAACGCGGTGAATATGAGGCATTGGTAAATGAGTTGAATGTTTCAGAAAAAGTAGTTTTTACAGGAAGAATAAATCACGACGAAATAGCGAATTTCCATCGCAAAATAGATGTGTTCGTTTGCCTTTCTAAATTGGACTCAGAAAGTTTTGGGGTATCTCTCGTGGAAGCTATGTCTTCTAGATCAATTGTTGTTGCATCGAAAGTAGATGGTTTTAGAGAAGTGCTGGGAGACAACGATCAATGCGGTTATTTGGTTGAAAAGAGTAATCCACAGCAGGCAGCAGTGGTTTTGCAAGAAATACTAGCGAACAAAGAGGTTGCATTGAATAAAACAAATTTTGCTCGGAATCGTGTACTTGAGAAATATGATTGGAATGAAAATTTGAAAGAGATGATAGCGATCTATCAAGATTTGATCTCCTGAAAATTAAGATATTTGCAATCAATTAAAAGTCATTTGGTTTACCAAAAAGAATGGAGGTTTTAAAAAAAATATTTCCTTGGACATTGTTCATTATTGGGTTGATCCTTGTGGTGAAAGATCAGCTAATTGCACCATTTATCATTTTAGCCTTTATATCCTCAGTTGCCTATTGGAAACGACCTAAATTCAACCGAAAATTATGGCCGGCCATAGGATTGATGCTCTTTTTTGTGTGGTATCTTTTAGGGATGAGCTATTCTGAAAATTTGACTTATGGATGGAAGGATATTGAATCGAAATTATCATTCTTGATCTTTCCTCTTATGCTATTGCTCTCCTATCAAAATTGGACAAAAGAAATGGTTTTTAGAGCAAAAGATGGCTTGATAGTAGGTGTTATCGTCTCAATTGTAATCTCTTTTGGACGCGCTTTTGTATGCAAATTCAATGGAGGAGAAATCTGTTTTAGAAATGACCAGTTTGGGTACAATATGCACGCCACCTACTTGTCCGTCATGTACATAATGAGTGTGTTTTTTGTTTTTGAACGCGATTGGAAAATTAAAAATGCGTTGATCCTAAAAGTGATTTATGTGCTGTTGATTCTTGTAAGTATTTATTTCATGAAGTCGCTGAGTTCCTTTATAGCAGCCGCATTTTTAATGACCGGAGTCTATTTTTGGCTTGTTGTCAAATCAAAAAAGTGGGTTTACTTTTCACTTATTCCGATTTTAGTAATCGTCGGAATAATTGCTATAAATAAATTACCAGCAATTTCGGGTGAGATTAAAAGGACTATTGAAACTGTGAATGATTATCAGAAAGATCCTGATGATTTTATAAAAAGAAAAGTCAACTGGAATGAATCAAATACGGTGAGAATTGTTGTTTGGAATTTTTCTTCAGAAATAATTGCTGACCATCCACTTGGGGTTGGAACGGGTGATGTCAAGGATCAGCTTTTCAGCGTGTACCGTTCTAATGGATATGATCTTTTTGCTGAGAAACAGTTAAATGCGCACAATCAATTTTTACAAACGGGCATTGCAATCGGCGTTGGTGCTATGTTGTTATTGTTTTTAGTATTGGTTGGGCCTTTGCTTACCAATGGGCGAAAATTAATTCCCATCCTTGCTGTATTTATCAGTTTGGTTTTTATCACCTGTCTTTTTGAATCATTCCTGGAAAGACAAGCAGGAATTATCTTCTTTTCTTTTATTTTGATTGTCTTGATTGCTGAGCAATTTGTTTCCACTAATGCGCTTTCTGAAAGATGAAATTATTGATTTTAACGCAATACTATCCGCCTGAAATTGGTGCACCACAAAATAGGTTGCATGAACTTGCAGTGCGTTTGAAAGCTTCAGGAATTGAAGTTGAAGTATTGACTGCCATGCCCAATTATCCTAAAATGGAAATTTTTGAGGAATACCGAAATGGAAAGATTAGAGAAGAGGAAATAGAAGGAATTAAAGTTTATCGCGCAGGAATCTATGTTTCAAATTCAAAAGGAATAATTGCTCGCTTGTTAAACTATTTTAGTTTTGTTTTTACTTCCTGGCGCAGAGGAAGAAAATTGGGGAATTTTGATTTTCTTATGGTGGAATCTCCGCCATTGTTTTTAGGTTATTCAGCTATGCGCTTAAGTCGAAAATTGAAAGCGAAACTCATATTTAATGTCTCCGACCTGTGGCCGGAGTCAGCG
>CAISOQ010000153.1 GCA_903887095.1 uncultured Flavobacteriia bacterium | reverse complement strand
ATTTTCCTTCCCCAAAAGAGAAATTTATCCCAACGGGAATATTGTTTTGATAGATTCCACCACCAAAATACCCAGCGCTAATGGCCAACCATTTTACAGGCTTCACTTCACCTCCAAACGAAATGATTGGATTTACGATACTACCCGGCAAATCTCTATTAAACGGTGCCACCAGGTCAAAACCAATTTTTGCCACTTTCCCAAGATCGATGCTTGCACCTAAACGAAAATTAGATGCATTGACAACCACATGTTTTTCTTGTCCTTCCAACGTAAACAACCCTCCTTGCTGCATAAATTCATTCACTGCTTTTGTTACATTGTATTCGCTTAATCCATCGATTGCCAGGGTTGCAACAAGCGTATCCCTCACCTTGTAAACATTTCTCGAATAGGTCACTTGTCCAATATTGTTCACTGCGGCGGCCACTTTTAATCGACCAAAAAAGATAACACTTGCTGAAAGATCGATTCCATAACCACTTCCCACAACAGAAGGCAACAACTTCCCTTTTTCAATGAAATTGGAAGGGTTCAGAGAAGCAACAATTGAATCGTAATCAATATTAAAGTTTGGAGAAACAGATGAGTAGACATAGAATCCATCATCGTTCGATACCATATCAAACATCGCCATCGATTGTATATAGCGACCTCCAACACCACCATAAATCTCAAAAAGTGAATCTTTTCCGAATAATTTTCGACCATATCCAATGTTGTAATAGCGGTTCCATTGGAATCGAATATCAGAACCGTTTGATATTTTACTCAACATGAGTGGCGTGGAAATAGTCCCTTGAACAACCATGTTCAACGTGTCTTGGGAAAGATTGGTATTATTGGCAATCATCGAAATATTTCCAGATGCATCTTTGATTGTCAAGGAATCAAAATAATTGGACAGTTTACCTTTAAATAAGATGTCTGTTAATTCGCTATTCATTTGAGAATACCACTGGTAATTTTCACGAATATTCACTGCGATTCCACCAAAACGTTTGCTTTGGTAAGAAAATCCGAACCAATTGTAATCGGCAAACATGCTAACACCTTTGTTCAGATAGTCAGTAGCATACTGTTTTTGTTCTTGCCAAACAGCAGGATCTTGATTTTTACCTGTGACTTCATTTCGCACAGCTTTGAAAAGTTTCCGCAATTTATCGACATTCATTGAGTCAGAATAAATTCCCATTCCAAACTCAGTCATTCCCATTGTGAAATGTTTGTCCTTGTATTCTGGTCCCCATCCAAGCGCAGAAGAATTAATCCCAAGCGCATGGTAATCATTCACAAAAGTTGTAGCAGCTCCTTTACCAACAGCCTTATAGGCAATTCCTTGACTTTGCGAAATAGCATTTCCAATCAAAAAAAATACGAGAAAAATGATGGTGAATAATTTCATTTCTAGGTTTTAAAAGTTTGAAATTAATCGAAAGAAATGTAACAAAGCAAAAAGAGCAACAAATTCTATTGAAACTTGTTGCTCTTTCTGCTAAACCATGCTAAAACTATAAAACCCAAAACTACAACTGATGTTGTATCTTTGAACGAGACAAAATTACAGCTTATTTTTAAATAACCAAATCTTTTTGAAAAAAAATTATCCTAACGCAACATCTAATATCATCATTACGAGAAAACCTCCAATAAATCCGAGTACGGCAACATCTGTATATTTATCTCTTTGCGTTTCTGGGACCACTTCTTCTACCACAACAAAGATCATCGCGCCCGCTGCAAATGCAAGTGCAAAAGGCAAAATAGGTTGCATATAGATAACAGCTATTGCTCCTATTACACCAGCAATAGGTTCAACAATTGCTGAGAGTTGTCCGTACCAAAAACTTTTCCAACGCGATGCCCCTGCCCTTCTTAACGGCATTGCGACAGCAAAACCTTCCGGAAAATTCTGAATTCCAATGCCAATTGCCAATGCCACTGCCCCGGCAATTGTTGCGCCATCCATCCCTGTTGCTGCGGCACCAAACAAAACTCCTACCGCCAGACCTTCAGGAATGTTGTGTAAGGTAATTGCTAAAACGAGTAGAACCGTTTTGTGTAATTGCGTTTTAACACCTTCGGTTTCGTTATCTGAAAAATTTATGTGTAAATGAGGTAATTTCTTATCTAGAAAAAACAGGAATATTGCTCCAGCAAAGAAACCTACTGCTGCAGGCATCCATGGCATTGAAGGATACATTTTTTCAGACATTTCTATGGAAGGATTCAGTAAGGACCAAAAACTAGCCGCCACCATTACTCCTCCTGTAAAACCGAGCATTCCATCCAACACTCCTCTGTGCATCGTCTTAAAAAAGAATACTAATGCCGCACCAGCAGCCGTTAGTAACCATGTAAATGTTGTGGCAATCAATGCTGCAACAACTGGGTCTATTCCTTTGAAAAATGCGTACAAATCTTCCATCTCCAGACAAAACTAAGCAAAAGTTAACTGAAAGCACAATATAATAAGTTGATAATCATCACATATTCTGAAGAATGGAATATAAATACACTTGCGTAAGTTCTCCATCCAATGATTTCGGAATATGATTATCTTTGCGGCCAAATTGATACAAAAAATTAAAAAATGGCAACAAACAGAACATTTACAATGTTGAAGCCTGATGCGATCGAAAATGGTCACATGGGAAAAATCCTTGACATGATTATTGGAGCAGGATTTGAAATTAAAGCACTGAAATACACAAAACTTACAACTGAGCAAGCTCAGAAGTTTTATGAAGTACATTCAGAAAGACCATTCTATGGTGAATTAGTAGAATACATGACTTCAGGACCTATCGTTGCAGCTATTTTAGAAAAAGAAAATGCAGTTGCTGATTTCCGCGCATTGATTGGTGCTACTGATCCAGCTGAAGCTGCTGAAGGAACAATTAGAAAAAACTATGCTGAATCAAAAGGACGTAACGCCGTTCACGGATCTGATTCAGATGAAAATGCAGAAATCGAAGGGAAATTCCATTTCGCTGCAAACGAAATATTCTAAGGATCATTTGAATTTATTCAAAAAGAAATGGGCTGGTGATATCACCAGCCCATTTCTTTTGTATTTAATTTTTATAATTACTCAGTTTTAAGTCCAACAAACTGATATGGACGGTATTTTTTTACTGACTTTGCATCCTCAACATAGTCGGGTCCATCAACGATTGCTGATACGATAACTACATTTACTTTTCCTTTGTATGCCTCTTTGCTTTCAAAATAAGTAGACAAATCGTATTTCATATTTTCAGCACGGATTTGAGTTAATTTTTCATTTGTTTCATACGTTTTTGTCGGAACCTTTGACGCAGAAGAGTATACATTAATTGTAATGGTTGGACGACCTGCTTTTAATTGATCTTCAACAGATTTTACAAATTTTTTCAAAGTACCCTTGTCTACAGACAATTTGTTTTTGTTGTAATCAAAATAATGCATGAATTCAACATTCTTGTAGGTTGTTGCAGTAATTACAGGCAATTCAAGTGGTGCTGGTTCGTTCACAGTGCATGATGTTGTAATCGTTTTTCCACGTGTGTCTGTAACCGTCAACGTATATTCACCCTTCACTAAATTTATCACGTCTTTATCCGTAACACCATTGGACCATGAATAGGTATATGGTGGGACACCACCTTCAATCGTCGCAGTGATTGATCCATCAGTACCTTCATACTTTGTAGCATCAATTGCCGAACAAGATGCCACAAGCGCTGGTGGATAGATGAATGTTGCAGTATAAATATCGCTTAATTCAGCTTCACGGTTACTCGCCCAAAAGATTGAATTTCCATTGTAAGAGAAACAAGCATCAAATTTTGGTGAATTAATTTTCGGACCAAGATTTACCGGTTTATTCCAACTTGTCCAAGATGAAAGATCCTTTCTTACAGCATAGAAAATATCTGCATCCCCTTGTCCGCCATGACCATTTGAAGAAAAATACAGTGTATCCATATTTTTAGACAAGAATGGTGACATTTCAAAACCAGTTGTATTAATATCTGCTCCTAAATTAGTTGGGGCAGACCAACCAAAGCCTGATTTAATACTTACATACAAATCCTCTTCACCTAAGGTGCTAGGTCCTTTGTAGGAAATCAACATGATTGTTTCATCATCACTCACATGGAAGCCATAGTAATCACCTTCAATATCCAAAGTTGGTATCTCAATTCTAACAGGAGCTTCCCAGTCAGCGCCTCTCTTTCTGGAAACAGCAATACCTTTAACAAGGTCCTTTTTTCCTTCATACGTATCCAAAAGGTATAATGACCCTCCGTCTCTGCTAATACCTACAACTCCATTGTTGTATTTAGTATTTAGTGTGCCTAAATTCTTACAGTCAGAATAAGAACCATCTGATTGACGCGTACTCACCCAAATATCTTGATCTAATTTTCCACCTTTATTATTTTCATCAAATGATCGAATAAAATAAAGGATAGAGCTATCCTTAGAAAAGACTGGAATACTTTCCTCTAATTCTGAATTTACTGAGCCAGGCAATTTTTTCACCCCGTCAAAATCCCAAATCTGTGCAGAAACTTTAGAAGTTAATCCCAATGCAAGTATTGCAAATAAAAGTTTGTTCATAGAATTTTTGCTTAATGTAATATGTGGTTTGAATTATCTTCCGAGCATTAGACCAAGAACTATTTCATGTCCTCCTGAACTAACCTGGTTAAATCTAGAAATTGAATAATCGTAGGAATAGCCAAACTTGAACTTGTTGCTAACATTTAGTCCAACCATCGCTACAACTGCGTCAGTATGCCGGTATGATAAACCTCCCCATAACCATTCCTTGTATTCGAGAACAACAGAACCTTCGATTGACGGCGGGGCAGGATTCATATATTTTGCCAAGACAGCTGGTGTGATGGTTAAATTTTCATTTACGTTCAATTTAACCCCTGCTGTAGCATTGAAATGCATTTGAGTATTGAAATTTGCTGTCCCTGAACCAAATTCAACGAAGTCTCTTGATAGATTATCCGCTGCAATTCCAAAGAACATTTTTTTAGAATATAAGTATAATCCAGCTCCTAAGTCTAAAATCATTTTGCTTGATTGATTGCTTATAAACTGATCATATTCAGCATCTCCACCCGCATAAGCAGAATAGGGATCATTTGGATTTAATACAACTGCCTTTTCTTGTAAAAATGTATTGTTGGACAACCCAACTTTAGCTCCAAATGACAAATTAAAATTAGTTGAAACAGGCAAATGCAAAGCATAGGTTCCAGAAAAATTCGTTTTTCTAAACGCGCCGTATTGATCAGTTACTAACTGACCTCCCAATGCATGTTTTAGTTTTCCTGTATTAACTTCTGGACTCTTAACTGGACCGCTACTCGTTCTAAAAGCAGGGTTGTATCGAACTTTATTTCGTTGACCCAAAACAAAAGT
>CAISOQ010000152.1 GCA_903887095.1 uncultured Flavobacteriia bacterium | reverse complement strand
TGATGGCTTTCACTTGAGGGAAATCAAGCTGAAGTCGTTGCAAGGTTTCCCGACCATCCATGACGGGTAAATCCAAATCCAGCAATACGACATCTACTTCGTGATTGGGCAGTTGATCCAAGAATTCTCTTCCGTTCTCGGCGTGAAAAGCGACGATAACTTGAGGTTCCTTTTTAAGCATAAATACGAGTGCCTGCCGCACAATGGTGTGGTCTTCCACTACGGCAACGCGAACCGTATGGTTAGGTAAGCGGAATGCTGATTTCTTCATGATTGTTAGGTGCTATCTTCATTTTCAAGGGCATGGAGATTTCGATGGTTCCTCCCTTTGTTTGGCGTTGGTATTGCAATTCACCGGTAATAATTCGCAAGCGATGAGATATGGATTCCAATCCCATACCATTGCCATGATGTAGTAGATATTCGTAATCTGCCTGACTAATGGCCACCCCATCGTGTTGAATATGCAAGATCAAGTGGTTTTCTCTGGCATCGAGCTTTAAGTTGATGAATTGCGGGCGCGCATGTTTCATCAGGTTATTAATGAGCTCTGTTGCAATGCAGTAAAAATGAATTTCTTGACGCTGTTCCAGGGATAAATCTTCTGAAACCGATGAGTTAAACGAACAAGAATTCCCAAGGGATTTTTCCGTTTGTTCCATCAAGCGTTGAAGGGCTTTTAGAAGGCCAAATTTCACCAAAAAGTGTGGCAACATGCCGTGTGAAATGGCGCGTATTTTATCCACGGATTGATCAAGCACATCCATGGTAAATTCAATATCGTTTCGCAACAAGTCGTCTCCTGTCATTCTATCCAGGGATGCACTTAAATTTCTTTGCGCCATGGCCAAAATTGACCCTACCTCATCGTGTAAGTTTCTCGAAATGTTGGTGCGTTCGGTTTCTTGGGCCTGTACAACCGCGTTCATCATTTCCAACTCCTTGTTTTTGAGTTGCATTTCATAAATTGACTGCAAATAGGTTGTCTTTTTCTTAAAAAATATCAAAATAAAGACAATCCCAACTGAAAGGGTGCACGTAAAGAAAATCCCAGATAAAATTAGGATCAAACTCTCTTTAATGTCCATATTGCTTTGGATATAAAAACATTTTGTACGACAATTAGGATAGAGAAAACAGGATAAATAATCGCAAGTAAATACCCCACATCGGTTCTAATGTGCGAATCAAATAAATTTACATAAAATGAGGATGAATTAAAAATGAAAAAGGCAGTTGATACGTAAAATAGAAATTTAAACTCCAAAACATTCTTATCATCATACCTGAATAATTGGAAAAGATGAAAAAAAGAAATTAAACTAATCGACACATTGGAAAAGACAGACATTAATGTGTTATTATCCATTGTCCGATTGGAAATAAATGTTTCATAAACAAAAAATAAGCAAGCCAAAGTAAAAAGAAATAAGAGGACCTTTCTGTGGAATTTTATAGAATAGTAATAGCTAAATATGATAATTGTTGAAATAAAAACAGAAACGTGTTGAATTGGATTGGCATTACTTATCCAAAAAGCAAACACGATTTCAAGAAGGACAAAAAGAAAATCTGAAAAAACCAACACAAAAATGGGCCTGCTTACTTTAACAAGCCCACTTCTAAACTTAATAGCAGCAATTATCGGCAAAACAGAACTTAAGATTGCTGCATAAATAAATAACTCAAGAATTAAATCTAACATTAACTATTTAATGGATTTTTTCGAGGGCATTTTGGTGGACACGGAATCATCCTTTCAACAATAACGCCTTGTTCCATGTCATTTTCATCGGCCTTAGCCCCCACTAAAATTAAGTTCTTTTTCC